>CALFEW010000967.1 GCA_937958365.1 uncultured Chloroflexota bacterium
TGTTTTCCCGCTCTCCTCATCCGCGCCGCCGGGCTGACCAGCCACCCGTTTATCCTCGACGGTCTGGAGGCAGGCATCGGCCTGGATGTGCGCGCCGTAGCCGATGGGCTGGCGCGCAACCCTTTTTCCACCGGCTGGCTGACCAATCCCACGCTGCCCTATTTTCTGATGGCCGTGCCCGTCAAACTGCTTGGTCCCTCCGTGTTGTCCATCCGCGTCTTATCGCCGCTGATTGGCGCATTAACCGTCGTGGCCGCGTTTTGGCTGGGGACGCGGCTGTGGAGCCTGGAAGTGGGGCTGGTAACGGCCGTCTTGCTCACCGGCTCCCATTTTCACCTGCACTACAGCCGCCTGGGACTGACCAACGTGTGGGATGGCCTGCTCTTGCTGCTGGCCCTGGGACTGCTGGGCCTGGCCTGGATGGAGGGGAAAAACGGCCGTGCCACCCGTCTTTCCTGGCTGCTGGCCGGGCTGCTCATCGGCCTGAACGCCTACGTTTACACCGCCTCCCACCTGCTGCCCCTCATGCTGCTGGCTTTGCTGATTGTGGCCCTGCTGGCCGACCGAACCGCGCTGCGCCAGCAGACCGGGCACATTGTTGCCGGCGGCCTGCTGGCTTTCCTGGTGGCCCTGCCGCAAATGTTGTTTTATTCGGCCAATCCCGGCGTGTTTATGGATCGCTTCCAGAGCTACAGCATTCTGGCCGGGCAAAGCGGCTGGCTGGCCCAGGAAGCCATCGCTACCGGACGCAGCCAACTGGCGATTCTGGGTGATCAGGTACAGCGGGCTTTGCTGGCCTTCAACGCCGCCAGCGACGTCAGCCCGGCGTATCGGCCGGGCGTGCCGCTGCTGAGTACCATCCCGGCCATCTTGTTTGTGCTGGGCGTCATGATTGCGCTGCTGCGGCTGCGACAGGCGCGCCATGCCCTGCTGGTGGCGGCGCTGGCGGTTACGCTGCTGTTTGCCGGCGCGCTGCTGATTGAGACGCCGAGCAGCCATCGGTTGGTAATGATTGCCCCACTGCTCAGTCTGCTGGCGGCGCTGGCGCTGGTGGAGATAGGGCGTTGGGCGCTGGCGCTGCGTCCCGGCGAGACCGACAGGGACGGCGACGGCCGTACCGACTGGCTCTTGCCCATTTTACTCATCGTGGCGATGCTGCTGTCGTTGAATGAGATGTTTTTTTATTACGGCCGTTACCGCCTCTCCTACAGCTTTGGCGACCGTAACACGGAAGTTGCGCAGGGCATGGCCGACTATTTGAACACCCTGGACGGCCAGGCTTCGACAGCCTATTTTTACGGCCCGCCTAATATGTATGTCAGCTTCCCTACCATCCCCTTCCTGGTGACGGCCTTCCGCGAAAACCAAAACCTCTTCGACGTGCCCGCGGTGGAGGCAGAGAGCGATTTTGATTTGCCCACACCAACGGGCAGCGACCTGTTCTTTATCTTTTTGCCGGAACGGGCCGGTGAAATTGAGGCGGTGAAGGCGATGTATCCAAACGGCCGTGCGTATTCACATCCCGGCCACCATGCCAACCCCCTTTTCTACGTCTATGAGGTAGAATTAGGGAGCTAGAGCAGAGGAAGCGAAACCACTCTAGCTCTCGCTCTAGCAAACCTTCAGGAGGCATATATGACCGTAGACTCGCCAACGCCTGTCGCCGACGATTCGGGCCACCAATCGCCCCGGTGGAGTCAGAATACCAAAATCATCGTAGCGGTGACCGGGCTGGTGCTGATCATTGCGCTGACGCTGCGTTTTACCTCTATCATTCGCCTGGTGACGATAGCCGCGATTCTGGCCTATCTTGTCAATCCGCTCGTGGTCTTTATCACCAAACGCACCCGCATCAGCCGCAGCCTGGTGATTGCCCTTATTTACGTGCTGCTGGTGATCTTGATTGTGGGAGGCAGCATTGTGCTGGGCGTAACTATCTATGAGCAGACAATCACGTTTGTAAACCAGATACCCTCGCTCATTACCAACCTGTTGGTGCTGTTGGAAACCATGAGCGAGCGCACGGAACCGCTGCAAATTGGTCCATTTGCCATTGCGCCAACGTCCATCAATTGGGACGCGGTGATTAACCAGGTTCTGGGTTATGTGGAGCCAACCGTCACCCGCAGCGGCCGTGTCCTGACCAGCTTTGCCACAGGAACGATTAGCGTCTTGGGGCAGATGTTTTTCATTTTCATCACTTCTATTTACTTGATCGCCGAAATTCCCAAGCTGGGCGGGTATGTGGTGCGGTTTGCCGGGACGCCGGGCTACGCCCAAGACGCCCAACGTCTGCTGCGGTACAGCAGCGTGATCTGGAGTTCTTATTTGCGTGGGCAGGTCATTTTGGGATTAGTCATCGGGGTGGTGACCGGCGTGAGTCTGGCGATTCTGGGCGTGCAGTATTCGCTGGCGATAGGCGTCATGGCCGGGCTGTTGGAATTTGTGCCCAACCTGGGGCCGATTGTCACGGCCGTTGTCGCCATCGTCGTCGCTTTGTTACAGCCGGAAAATTACTGGGGCCTTAGCAGCATGCAGCTTGCCCTGGCGACGCTTGTTGTCATGGTTCTCATCCAACAACTGGAGAACAATATCCTTGTGCCGCGTGTGGTGGGCAATGCGCTGGATTTGCATCCGCTGCTGGTGCTGCTGGGGGTGTTGATGGGCGCATCGCTGGCCGGCATTTTAGGAGCGATACTGGCCGCGCCGCTCCTGGCTTCCATCAAACTGGTCAGCACTTATGCCTGGCGCAAGCTGTTCGACCTGCCGCCCTTTGAAGAAGATGCGCCGCCACCTCCGGCAGCCGAACCGCCGCCCACGCCAGAGTCTAGTACAGTTTTCCAGAAATCATGACCAGGTTTGTAGGGGCTGGCCTTGTGCCTGCCCCGTCAAGGGCGACCACAAGGGTCGCCCCTACAAAGGTGATGCGAATTTACGGGAGGCTGTACTAGTACTAGTTTTCAGTAATCAGTGGACAGTTTTCAGTGGGCGCTACCTCTGGCGAATGGCACTGAATACTGACTTCTGGAAACTGACACTAACCCTCTCCCGGAGGCTTGAAACGCCGGAAAAGTTTGTGTGAAAACCATGCAGCAATCCATTATCCATCTGGCCCTGGTCGTGCGCGACTATGACGAAGCGATTGCGTTCTATACGCAAAAACTGCATTTCACCCTGGTTGAAGACACCTACCAGCCGGAACAGGACAAACGGTGGGTCGTGGTTGCGCCACCCGGTTCCACCAGCGCGACCTTGCTGCTGGCTAAAGCGACAACGGCAGAGCAAACGGCCGTCATCGGCAACCAGACCGGCGGGCGCGTCTTCCTCTTCCTGCAAACCGACGACTTTTGGCGCGATTACCACGCCATGACAGCGGCGGGCATCCACTTCGTGCGGGAACCCAAAGAAGCACCCTACGGCACGGTAGCCGTCTTTGAAGACTTGTATGGCAATCTGTGGGATTTGCTAAAGCTGAACAGAGAGTAGAGACTGGGGACTGGAGGTTGGAGATTATGTCTAATCTCTAGTACCAGTTTTCAGTCATCAGTGTACAGTTTTCAGTGGGCGCTACCTCAAGCAAATGTCACTGAAAACTGAATACTGACTTCTGGATACTGACACTAGTTTCCACCCTCTACCAGCAGAATAACCTTACCCACGTTGTGGTTT
>CALFEW010000968.1 GCA_937958365.1 uncultured Chloroflexota bacterium
ATAACCGGGGGTGGTAACATGCGTGGTCACAAGGCGGTAACAAACTGGTAACAAAAACCGCGCTAACTGTTCATTGCTGATTGTTTCGTACTCATTCCCTGTTGTTTTTTACGCCTGTTCAGGTAGAATGACGTTATTGCGAATAGTTGCAATAAGGAATATTTGCATGAACGATTTGCCCACCATTCTGGACACCCTGCGCCAGCGTCAGTTCCGCGTTACGCCGCAGCGCGAGATGATTATTGCCGCCCTGACGCAAGGCGAGCCACACGAACACATGACGGCCGAAGCAGTGTTCGCCATCGTGCAAAGCCAGACCAGCGCCGTTAACCTGGCGACGGTATACCGCACGCTCAACTTCCTGGTGGAGCAGGGCGTGATCCACCGCGCCGACCTGGGGGAGTGCGGTGTGGTTTACTCATCGCGGCAGCACGGGCCGCACATTCACCTGGTTTGCCGCCGCTGCGGGCAAGTCATCGAGGCGGATTCGGAACCACTGGCGGCGCTGGCGCAGCAGTGCCAGCAAGCCTACAGCTTTGCGTTGGACCTGCAACACATCTCCCTGTCTGGCCTCTGCGCCACCTGCGCCCCATAACCTTTGTCCCTTATGCCCCTTTGTTCCTTTGTCATTAATTCTTTTAAGGAGCTATCCATCATGAAAACACGAGTTTTGTTCTTGATCATCATTTTATCGCTGCTGGTTGGC
This sequence comes from uncultured Chloroflexota bacterium, assembly GCA_937958365.1. Taxonomy (GTDB): domain Bacteria; phylum Chloroflexota; class Anaerolineae; order Promineifilales; family Promineifilaceae; genus Leptovillus. The sequence continues at coordinate 707 of CALFEW010000968.1, forward strand.
TGCACGGCGGCGGAAACGGGCGAACTGGCTTTCCGCGCCAACGGTGAGGATTTTGTGCGCCAGGGCTTTGTCTCGAAAGATGGCTGGGCGATTTCGTTCGACCACGTTTACGTGAACCTGAGCGACATCACCGCCTACCAGACTGACCCGCCTTATGACCCCCATTCGGAAGTGGCGATTGAAGGGCAAGCGCAAACGGGTCTAGACGGTGCGCATTTGGTGGACCTGGCGGAGGGTGGCGCAGACGCCGAACCTTTACTCATTGGCGCGGTGGCGGATGCGCCGGCCGGTCAGTTCAACGCGCTGTCGTGGCGGACGGTTCCCGCGGCCGATGGTGTGGCGGCGGGCAGCAGTCTGGTGATGGTGGGCACGGCCGTTGCCGATTCGCAAACCATCCCCTTCACCATCGCCATCCCCACCAGCTACGAATACTGGTGCGGTGATTACGTCGGCGATGCGCGCAAAGGCATCCTGGCCGCCGACGGCGCCGCCGACGTGGAATTGACCTTCCACTTTGACCACATTTTCGGCGACGCCGATACGCCCGCCGACGATGACCTGAACGTGACCGCGCCCGGCTTTGCGCCGTTTGCGGCCGTGGCCAACGGCGGCGAACTGAACGTCACCCTGGCCGACCTGCAAGCGCAAATGGATCCGGCCGCCTACCAGATGTTCGTAGACATTCTGCCCAGTCTCGGCCACGTGGGCGAAGGGCATTGCCATAGTCAATAGGCGGGTTGGATGGAGGGTTGGATGTAAAACGAACCAATCATCCATCCAATAAACCTCCGCAAAACAGGAACAACTCATGAAACGACAAATATGGTGGTTGATGGCGCTGGTTTTGCTGCTGGGCAGCGTGGGAACGGTGGCGGCGCATGGGGCCAGGATTGCGTACAGCCTGGAAACGGTGGTGACCATTCAGGCCGCCTACGATTCCGGCGAACCCATGGCCGAAGCGCAGGTGGTCGTCTACGCGCCCAACGACCCGGCGACGCCCTGGTTGACGGGGATGGCGGATGAGAACGGCCGTTTCTCCTTCACGCCCGACCCTACCCTGCCCGGTACGTGGGACGTCCAGGTGCGGCAGGCCGGGCATGGCGACATCGTCCACATCCCGGTGGGCGGTGGCAGTGGCGCGGCTGCGTCGGGCGGCTTCTCCACCGCGCAAATCGTGGTGATGTCGGCCAGCGTGGTGTGGGGATTGGTAGGCACGGCGCTCTATTTCTCGCGGAGGCCCGCTCATGCACATTCCTGATGGTATCTTGCCGACCGGCGTCCTGGTGGGCGGTTACGCCGTGACCGGCGCGGCGACATGGCTTTCGCTGCGCAAAATCAACCAGCAAGAGAATCCGCAGGCGGGCGTGCCCAAAGCGGCGCTGCTCACGGCCGCGTTTTTTGTCGCCTCGTGGATTCACATACCGCTCCCGCCGACCAGCGTGCATCTGGTGTTGAATGGACTGCTCGGCGTGACGCTGGGCTATTATGCCTTTCCGGCCATCCTCATCGGCCTCTTTTTGCAGGCGATCATGTTCCAGCACGGCGGCCTGACGACGTTGGGCGTGAATGCGGCGATGATGGGCATCCCGGCGCTGTTGGCCTATGGCCTCTTTCAGTTGGGGCTGCGTCTGGCCCCGACGGACCCGGCCAATCCCAGGCGGCGAATCGTCGTGGGCGTGGCGGCGTTTGTGGCTGGGGCGCTGGGGCTGGCGCTGGCGGCGTTCATCGCCTATGTGTTATTGGTCACGACAATCCCGGCCACGTTGGACGCCGACGTAGAGCGGGCGGCCATCACCGCCCTGACGCTGGCCCATCTCCCCCTGGCGCTCATCGAGGGCGTGTTTACCGTTTTGGTTGTGGAGTTCCTGCTGCGCGTGAAGCCGGAGTTGGTGGCGGCGTAGGATTATTCTTCTTGAGGCTATGTGGATTTAGGACTGGAACAATTCGCGTATCTGGATTCGCCCATCCACCGGTGGGAGGCGCGTTCGCGGCTGGTGGGGCTGCTGGCGCTGATTTTTGCCTTTTCGTTTGTGCAGCAGATGGTTTTATTGCCGATGATGGCGGCGGTAACGGCCGTTCTCTTCCTTCTCTCCCGCCTGCCCGTCACCTTCTGGTTCAACCGTCTGCGTTACCCCGGCGTCTTTCTGCTGGTGGTCGCCGTGCTGCTGCCCTTTTTCAGCGGGCCGACGGTGTTGTGGCAGATGGGGCCGCTGGCGCTGCGACAGGAAGGGCTGCTGGCATTTTTGCTGATTTTCGTGAAATTCGTCTGCATCCTCACCGTCAGTCTGGTGCTGTTTGGCGCGGCCCCTTTTTTGACGAGCATTAAGGCGATGCGGGCGCTGCGCGTGCCCCCCATCCTGGCCGACATGCTGCTGCTGACCTATCGCTACATTTTTGAATTGGGCCACGATTTGCAGACGATGGAGCGGGCGATGCGGCTGCGCGGCTTCCAGGCCGGGCGGTTGAGCGGGCGCGGCGCGCGGGCGTTGGCGGCGCTGGCGGGCACGCTGCTGGTGCGCAGCTATGAACAGTCGGAGCGGGTGTATCAGGCGATGGTGCTGCGCGGGTATGGGCAGCCGGTCGCCCGACCGGCCGACGAGTTTGTGACCACCGGGCGAGATTGGGCGGCGTTAACGGCCGTTCTCCTCCTCGCTCTCGGCTTTGTTGCGGTTGAGGTATGGCTGCGATGAGCGATAGTATCCCGGCGTTGTGCGTGCGCGACCTGGCGTTTGCCTACAGCGCGGAGCGCGTGGTGCTGCGCGGCATCACTCTCACCGTGGCTCCCAGCGAGCGGGTGGGGGTGATTGGGCCGAACGGCGCGGGCAAGACGACATTGTTTCACCTGCTCTGTGGCGTGTTGGCGCCATCCGGCGGGGCGGTGGAATTGTTTGGCGAGCGGGTGCGCAACGGCCGTTTCCATCCGCAAATTGGCCTGCTCTTCCAAAACCCCGACGACCAACTCTTCAGCCCGTCGGTGTGGGACGACGTGGCCTTTGGCCCGCAAAATCTCGGCCTGTCGCCCGCCGACGTGCGGGCCAGGGTAGAAAACGCCCTGGCCCTTACCGGCACGGCCGATCTGGCCCGGCGCGCCCCGCATCACCTGTCTGGCGGCGAAAAGCGCATGGTCTCCATCGCCGGCGTGCTGGCGATGCAGCCCCGGCTGATCATCTACGACGAGCCGAGCGCCAATCTGGACATCCGCGCCCGCCGCCGCCTCATCCGCTTCCTGCAAAATACATCCGAGACGATGCTCATCTCCGCCCACGACCTGGAACTCATCCTCGAAGTGTGCGACCGCGTGCTGCTGCTGGACGAAGGTGGCCTCATCGCCGATGGTCCGCCGCGCACTGTCATGAACGACGCGGCGCTGATGGAGGCGCACGGCCTGGAACGGCCGCATTCCCTCACGCCTCATCCGCATTGGCCTTCGCCGGGCGTGAAAGCTCCCGACTAAAAACGAAACGAATGTCGAAGCCGCGCCTGACCCAACTGTTGGTAAAGAAAACTATAGACCTTCAGCATTTTCCCTTGAAAATGGGAGCGCGAACGTCCCTATCTTCAATCTTTCGCAGGTTGTTCTGTTCCCATTCCTAAAAAAGGATGATGGTTTTTTATGGCTGATTATGACGCCATTATCGTTGGTTCTGGCCCTAACGGATTGGCCGCCGCCATCACGCTGGCCCGGCAAGGCTGGTCGGTGTTGGTGCTGGAAGCCAAAGAGACGATTGGCGGCGGGATGCGCACCGCTGAATTGACGCTGCCCGGCTTCCGCCACGACATTTGTTCGGCCATTCACCCGCTGGGTTTGGGGTCCCCGTTCTTCCAAAGCCTGCCCCTGGCCGATTACGGCCTGAAGTGGATTCAGCCGGACT
>CALFEW010000969.1 GCA_937958365.1 uncultured Chloroflexota bacterium
ATACGGCCGTATCGCGCCTTCACTTCTTCGTGTATTTTTTCAGGGGTTAACTCACTCATTTCATACCTCATATTGATATTCATCTATACATCTGGTTAAAAAAAAGCCGGACGTTATGGACGGACGGTAATTTCTTGCAGCCGGATAAGGGCGCTTTCTTCTACTTTTTCAGGGGCAAATCTAAACAGGAGGACGCCGCAGCACTGTGCGATGGCATCCTGATTGAGCGTGTAAAACACTTGCTTTCCCTCGCGCCGCGTATGCACCAGGTCGGCCTCGCGCAAAATGCTCAGATGATGGGAAACCGTGGGCTGCGTCACGCCGCCAAGTTGGTCTACCACGTCATTGACGCACAGCCAGTGGCAGCAGAGCAGGTTCATAATCTGCTGCCGGGTCTCATCGGCGATAGCTTTGGCGAACGTTAAAGAGTCCATAAATGTTTTACATATTCAAGATTGTCTATATGATAGCGCCAGATAGTTTTTTGTCAAGCGCCAAAATCTCCCTGGACTTAAGAGAGGGACTTAAGAACCTTTTGACTTAAAAGTAGCCCACCGATAGAATCCACCAACTATCTTCTAGGCACAAACTGGACAGAACCGTATGCGAATTGTGGTAGATGCCATGGGCAGCGACAACCACCCCGGCCCGGATGTGGCCGGAGCGGTGATGGCCGCCCGCGAATTTGGGGACACGATCATTCTGGTAGGCGATCAGGCGCAGATTGAGGCCGAATTGCGCCAACTGGACACGGCCAACCTGCGGCTAGAGATCAAACACGCCGGGCAAGCTGTGAACATGACCGATAAACCGTCGGAAGTGGTGAAAAGCAAACCGGATTCCTCGATGCACGTGGGGCTGGGCCTGGTGAAAAGCGGTGAAGCGGAGGCGTTTGTCTCGGCGGGGAATACCGGGGCGGTGCTGGGCATTGCCATGCTGCGGCAGGTGGGTCTGGGGCGCATTCCGGGCGTGAAGCGACCGGCGTTGGGCGTGATGTTTCCGACGAAGGAACGGCCGTTCCTCATGGACAATGGCGCAAATGCCGACTGCCGACCGGAGTACATGCCCCAATTTGGGCTGATGGGCAGCCTGTACATGGCGCAAGTGGTCGGCATTGCCAATCCGCGTGTGGCCCTGATCTCCAATGGCGAAGAAGAAGGAAAAGGCAATACCCTTATTAAAGAATCCATGCCGCTGTTGGCGGCCAGTGGGTTGAATTTTATTGGCAACATCGAACCGAAAGAGTTTATGCGCGGCGCGGCCGACGTGGCCCTGACCGATGGCTTTACGGGCAACATCATGATGAAGACGGCCGAAGCCATCGCCAGCTACATGTCTGACCTGATTCGTGACGAGCTGATGGCCAACCCGATGACGGCCGTTGGCGGTCTGCTGGCGAAATCGGCGTTTGGGCGCGTGCGGCGGCGGTTAGACCCGCATGAAGTGGGCGGCGCGCCGCTGTTGGGCGTGAATGGCGTCGTGATCATCGGGCACGGCCGTTCCAACGCTTACGCCATCAAACAAGCGGTAGGACAGGCCCGGCAAATGGTCGGCCACAACGTTGTGGCGGCTATTGCCAACGGCCTGGCTGAAACCAAACCTGCCGCGCAATTGAAGGAAGAGCTATGACGAATTTTCTGGACGCCCGCGGGCGACCTCGAATTGTGATCACCGGGTTGGGCATGATCAGCCCATTGGGACATACGGCGGATGAAAGTTGGGATAATTTGATACACGGCCGTTCCGGCGTCGGTCCCATCACCCAATTCGACGCCAGTCACCTGCCGGTACAAATCGCCGGTGAAGTCAAAGACTTTAAGCCTGGCGATTACATGAACTTCAAGGAGTCGCGGCGCATGTCGCGTGCCTCGCAGCTGGCGGTAGCGGCGGCGACGATGGCCCTGGCTGACGCCGGTCTGGCCCACGGTCTGCCAGATAACGAACGCACGGGCACGTTGATTGGCACCGGCGTAGGCGGGTTTGAGGTAGGAGATCGGGAAACGGCCGTGCTGCGCACCAAAGGCTTCAACCGCGTCAGCCCCTTTGCCATGACCGCGTTTTTAGCCAATATGCCCAGCCATCACGTCAGCCTGCTGGCCCAGGCGATGGGACCTATCAGCACAGTGGTGGCTGCCTGCGCCACCGGCACGCAAGCCATCGGCGAGGCGGCGGAATTTATCCGGCGCGGTTCAGCCGACATGGTGATCACCGGCGGCGTGGAAGGGTTGATCCACGAATCGGCCGTGGCCGGGTTTGCGGCCATGCGGGCGATGGCTACCAGCTTTAACGACGCGCCGGAAAAGGCCACCAAACCCTTCGATAAAAACCGCGAAGGTTTTGTGCTGAGCGAAGGATCCGGCGTGATGGTTTTGGAGCGTCTGGACCAGGCTTTGGCGCGTGGGGCCAGGATTTACGCCGAACTGCTGGGGCACGCTTCTTCATCCGACGCCTTTCATGTGGCGGCGCAAGACCCGGACGCGGCCGGCGCGGTGCGGGCCATGCGTTGGGCCATCGAAGACGCCGGCCTGAAAACCGGGGACATCAATTACATCAATGCCCACGGCACAGGCACGCCGATGAATGACCTGACGGAAACGCTGGCGATTAAGCGCCTGTTTGGCGAACTGGCTTATGAGATTCCCGTCAGCAGCAACAAATCTATGATGGGGCACGCGATGGGCGGAACCGGGGCCATTGAGGCGATTTTCTCGGTATATACTTTAACTCAGTCGCTCATCCCGCCGACGTGGAATTATGAGACGCCAGACCCGGAGTGTGACCTGGACTACGTGCCCAACGTGCCGCGCCCGGCCGACGTGCGGCACATTTTATCGAATTCTTTTGGGCTGGGCGGGCAGAACGCCTGCCTGGTGTTGGGAAAATATGTTGATCACGTGAACGGCAACGGCCGTGACGCCGATTAACTGACAGGTAAGATATTTAGGTTGGTTGGTAAGTTTGCCGGATGGAAAACAAACCGGCAAACTTACCAACCAACTAACTGATTGTAAGCTATGATTATTTTGCGTGATGAAAAACGGATTGCTCGCCTGAATATGCTGGCCAAAATTGCCAGTTATGGCGGCATGGCGATTTTGTTGGTGGGGCTGGGGCTGGCCTTTGTGACAGAAGATTTCCAGCGCGTCTTTATCTTTCAGTTGATGGCTTTGTTTGTGGGTTGGATTGCGTCGCAGGTGGGCATTTATCTGACACAGCGGTACGTGCGCAGCCCACGACCGGATCAGGTGTTGGATGAGGCGGCAAAGAAAGTGAGTAAAAACGGCCGTATGTACCACTTCCTCCTGCCTGCCCCCCACACCCTCCTGACGCCGCACGGCATCATCGTCTTTAACCCTAAACCGCACACCGGCAAAATCAGCGTCAGCGACGACAAGTGGCATCAGGCAGGCGGCTTTTTGCGGCGGCTGTTGGGGCAGGAACCCATTGGCAACCCAACGCTGGAAGTGGAGAGAATGGTGGAGGGGTTAGCCAATTACATTCGGAAAAACGCGCCTGAAGTTGAAGAAGTGCCGATTGGCGCCATCATCGTCTTTACAACCAAAGGGGCGTCGGAGTTGGACCTGAAAGAATCGCGCATTCCGGCGATGCATTACACCAAAGTGAAGGGGTTTTTGCGTCAGCAAAAGCACGAGCTTTTGCCCCAAGCCGTGTACGATGCGATTCGCCAGGCTTTTGATCAGAAAGCCGTGAATTTGACCGAGGTTGTGTATGAAGGAGATTCAAGCTGACGTTTTCTGGCTAGATGGCAAATCGGTCAATCTGTATTTGTGTGTGGACGCAAATGGGTTGACGTTGATTGACGCCGGAATGCCGAAGAGTGAGGGAATTGTGCTAACGGCCGTCGCCCAATTAGGGCGTCAACCGGCAGACCTGACGCGCATCCTGATCACCCACGCCGATTTAGACCACGCCGGCAGCGCCGCAGCCATTCAAGCGGCCACCGGCGCGACGGTATACGCCAGTCCTGACACGGCCGTTTTGCTGCAAGACGGCCGTTCCCCCAAACATTTACCCGGCCTCATTCAACTCATTACCGATACATTCTTCAAATATAAACCTGTGCCCGCGGCCGCCCTGCAACGCTTCCAGGCTGGCGACGTGCTGCCGGTGATGGGAGGATTGGCAGTGCTGGCGACGCCCGGCCACACGCTCGATCACCATTCCCTCTATCATCCGTCCACGGGCCTTTTGTTTGCCGGTGACGCGCTGAATACGCGAGACGACCGTCTCCAATCCAGCCCCAAACGCATCACCGCCGACAAAGAAGCTGCCAGACAATCCGCCCTTCGTTTATTAGAAAAATCCCCGTCCCTCATTGCTTGCGGACATGGCGCGCCGCTGGCTGATGGTGGTGGCAAAAACAGAATGCAGTTGATCAAAGAATTGACGCAGAGTTGAGGTGTTTCCATGACGTTGCAACAAAGAGCCGTATTAGAACGAGAATTAAACGATTTACGCGAAGACATTTTGCGGTTGGGCAGCCTGGTAGAGACAGCCATCGAACAGGCGATGGCTGCCCTGGCGCAGCGCGATGTACGCCTGGCGCTTCAGGTCATCAACGGCGACCAGGAGGTCAACGCCTTACGCTACAAAGTTGAAGTGGAGAGCCTGCGCATTTTGGCAACGCAGCAGCCATTGGCTATTGACCTGCGTGTGGTCATCGCCGGCATCCACATGGCCGTAGAACTGGAGCGCATTGGCGACCATGCCGCCGGCATTGCCAAACTGGTCTCCCGGCTAGAAGGGGAAGAGCCGATAGACACGCTGTACAAACTGCCTAAAATGTCTAAACGCGCCAGCCAGATGGTGGAACAAAGCGTACGCGCTTACATTGAGCGCAACGTGGAGCTGGCTTACGATGTGATGAAACGCGACGATAAGCTAGATCACCATTATCGCAAACTATACCTGGGTGTTCTGCAACAAATGCAAGAAGATCCGACCTGTGTCCAACGGGCCACTTTCTTGTTGTGGATTGGTCACAATCTGGAGCGTATGGGAGACCGCGCCATTAACATGGCCGAGCGCGTGGTCTTTATGGTCACCAGCGAGTTTGTGGAAAATCTGGACGACGTTGACGATCTTGGCGATTTTGGAGCCGAACAACTGGCTGGTTGACGCTGGTTAAAGGTGGAATCACACGGCCGTTTTCATGGAAAACGGCCGTGATTTGCACCTGTAACAAATTCCTGTTTGACAAGCACCAATTATTCACTAGAATTTCTTTGGTATTCTAGTACTATGAACAAGGAGGTGATAGTTGGACTAACCGACAAAAGAACCCTTTTTACACGCATCACCCAATTCCCCCACTGAAAAAGTAAATATGTAAAGCCCTATAAATCCAATCATCGCCGAGTTGTGTAGATGATAGTTACCCTTAGGAGGAGAAAACATGAAACGAGCAACTCTTTTGGTATTGTTATCCCTAATGTTGGCCCTGTTTATGGTTGCCTGTGGTGGCGGTACAACTGAACCGGCTGCCGAAGAAACAACAACAGAAGAAACGGCCGTAGAAGCCCCCGCAGAAGAAGCTCCGGCAGAAGAAGCCGGCTGTACCGACGCCATCGGCTGTGTCGAAATCGCCCCCGGCGATCCCATCCTGTTAGCGTCCTCCCTGGTCGTTTCCGGCCCCAACACGGAACTTGGCCTGGACTCGCAATACGGTGTGGAAATTGCCATTGACCTGCGCGGCGAAATTATGGGACATCCCATTGAATTGCAGCCAGAAGATGACGGTTGCAGCGCCGAAGGTGGACAAACATCTGCCCAGAAGATCGTCTCCAATCCGCAAATCGTTGCCATGATCGGCACAAGCTGCTCCGGGGCAGGCGTCCCGGCAGCTAAAATTATTTCGGACGCCGGTTTCGTCATGGTCTCCCCGTCCAACACCTCCCCCTCGCTGACCGATCCGGAACAGCATCAGGCCGGTTATCTGCGCACCGCCCACAACGACAAGGTTCAGGGCGCGGCCATGGCCGAGTTTGCTTACAACGAATTAGGCATTCGCAAAGCAGCAGCCATTCATGACGGCGATCCCTACACGGAAGGTCTGGCCAGCGTATTCTCCGAAGCTTTCCAGGCCCTGGGCGGCGAGATGGTAGCCTTTGAAGCAGAGGCCGCCGATGCCACCAACGTCGAACCTTTGTTAACCTCCATTGCCGCCAGCGGACCAGAGTTCATCTATTTGCCGGTCTTCATCCCGTTGGGGTCCTTGATCACCAACACCGCCAGCGACATTGATGGCCTGGCCGGCGTCATCCTGGCCGGCGCTGATGGTATTCAATCCCCCAGCTTCCTGGAAAACACCGTCGGCACGTCTGAGGGTATGTATGCTTCCGGCCCGGACCTGAGCTTCAGCAACACCTTCTACACCGACACCTTCCTGCCCGCCTACCTGGAAAAAGCCGGCACCGAGCCAACCGCTCCGTTCCACGCCCATGCTTTTGACGCCACGAACATGGTTCTGGACGCCATCGAAAGCGTTGCCCAACAAGGCGCGGACGGGACGTTGTTGATTGGTCGTCAGGCGCTGCGCGATGCTTTGTTTGCCACTTCCGGCCTGGAAGGCATCACCGGCACGATCACCTGCGACGAATTTGGCGACTGCGCCGATCCGAAGATTTCTGTGAGCCAGGTTCAGGGCGATGCATTCGTCCGCATTTGGCCCTAATGGTTCGTCATCCGGTTGTGTTGTCTGACAACATGCCGGGTTAACAGTTAAGAAGGGATAGGCTCCGGCAATGCCCGGAGCCTATCCTTATAAGCCCCTCGTTGAGTTCGGTTACCAGCTTTGGCTTTGCCCCGAATGGAGCAAATACGTATGTCCCAACGATTCAAAGATATAGATTTCATCGGTGTCTTTCTGTGGGTGTTTCGGGCTGTGATTATTGTGTTGGTTATTTACGGCACAATAGCCAAGTTGTTTTTGGGTGTGGGGAACGAGTATTCGGTCGAAACCTGGCTGGACTTCTTCGTTTCGGGTCTTTCACAAGGCAGTCTGTATGCGCTTATTGCCCTCGGTTACACGATGGTGTATGGCATCTTGTTTATGATTAACTTCGCCCACGGCGAATTTTTCATGTCGGGGGCGATTACATCTACGGTGTTGGTAGCGGCTTATTTGAGCGCTTCTGGTTTTTTGGATGCGCAACCGTTTCTTAGCTTGTTGTTGATCACGGCCGTTTCCATCATCACAGCCATCAGCGTCGCCTTGTTAACCGAACGCATCGCTTATCGCCCGCTGCGCCGCGCTCCCCGGCTGGTTCCGTTGATCACGGCTATCGGCGCTTCCTTTTTCTGGCAATATTTTTTCCGGGGGCTATTTGGCTCCGCCCTGATTCCTTTCCCCGTCCCAGAAGCGCTGCAAGGCCGCTGGACCATCTTGGGCCTTGAATTTCTGCGCACCCGCGTCGTGGTCATGGTGACGACGGTTCTGGCCCTGATTTTCCTGTACACCTTTATTCAGCGCACCAAAACAGGCAAAGCCATTCGCGCCGTCGCCGAAGATAAAGACGTGGCTGCCTTGATGGGCATTAACGTAGACCGCACCATCTCCATCACGTTTGCCATTGGCGCTTCGATGGCCGGTATTGCCGGGGTGTTGTGGGGGCTGGTGTTTCGTCAGGTCCACTTTTACATGGGGTTTGTGCCCGGCATCAAGGCGTTTACGGCCGCTGTTTTTGGCGGCATTGGCAGCATTCCCGGCGCGGCGTTGGGTGGCTTGCTGCTGGGCGTCATTGAAGCAGTGGGGCCGCCTTTGTTTCTGGAAGGGCTGGGATTGGCCGGCGCGCATCAATTAAAGGACGTGATCGCTTTTACCATGCTGGTGTTGGTGCTGATTTTCCGTCCGCAAGGTTTGATCGGCGAAAAATTGGCCGAGAAGAAGGCTTAAAGGAGCAGCTCCATGAAACAACCTGTGAGCCAGACAGCAAATTTTGGTAAAGCCGTGCGCATTGGTTTGATCACCGGCGTGGTGGCCCTGGGCGTGAGCGCCATTGGCATGGTTGAGGCGTTTGACGTGCGCGACATTATCACCGGCGTTTTGACGCTGGGGCAGTTGTTGTTGTTTAGCACGGCGTTGATCGCCGGGTATTTTTCCTGGAAAAAAGGGGAAGGTGTATCGCCTTTGGGGGCAATTTTGCGGGGATTGGTGGCCGGGGTGTTAACGGCCGTTCCCCCCATCTTCCTCGTTTTCCTCACAACCATCTGGCCGGGCATCCGTGATTCCTTTGTAAACGTCAAACCCGCGCTGATAGATATTCTCACGTTTGATCAGGCTTCGGCAGTTGTAGGCAGCGCCATCCTAATGGCGGTGATGGGCGTCTTGGGGATGCTGGGCGCGGCGTTTGATCTACTTCCAGAACGCATCCAGAAGCCACTGTTTTCCGGCTTGTTGTGGACGCTGATCATCGGCTTGTTGTCGGAAATACTGCTGCTGGTGTTACGGCCGTATGCTCCCCGCGCTATGTTAAACTTTTTCTTTGGGGCCAAAGGCATTACGCCAATTACGGCCGTTATCATCTTTGTGCTGGCGACGGCCGTTAGCGCCTGGTGGTCCGCCCAGGGAAAAAGCGCCATGCAGCACCGGCGCGCCACCATGCCCCCATCCACCGCCAAACAACTGCGCCGCCTCAATATCGGCCTGCTTTTTGGCTTCGTCCTCATTTTGCCCTTCATCATGGGCACCTACCTCACCGAAGTCGCCGACATCGTGGGCACGTACATCCTGATGGGCCTGGGCCTGAACATCGTCGTCGGTTTTGCCGGCCTGCTAGACCTGGGCTACGTGGCCTTTTTTGCCATCGGCGCTTACGTCATGGGGCTGCTTACCACGCAGGGCGATTTAGGCATTGGCGGAATTTCCTTCTGGGCAGCGTTACCCTTTAGCGTGTTGGCCGCCACCATCGCCGGGATCATCCTCGGCGTGCCGGTTTTGCGGATGCGCGGCGATTACCTGGCCATCGTCACCCTGGGCTTCGGCGAAATCATTCGCGTCCTCGTCGTCTCCGATCTGCTAAAACCTTACATCGGCGGCGCGCAAGGCATCCTGCAAATCGGCAAACCGGAACTCTTTGGTTTTGTCTTTGTGCAGCCGGAACACTTTTATTACCTGATTTTGGCCGGCTGCCTGTTGGCCGCCTTTGTCTCCTGGCGTTTTCGTGATGCGCGCCTGGGGCGGCAGTGGATGGCCCTGCGCGAGGATGAAGACGTCGCCGAGGCGATGGGCATCCGCCTGGTCACGACCAAGTTGCTGGCCTTTGCCACCGGCGCGGCCTTTTCCGGGTTGGCCGGGGCTATCTTCGCCTCCCGTCTAAGCTCCATCTTCCCGCACAGCTTCAATCTGCTCATCTCCATCAACGTCCTCAGCCTGATCATCGTGGGCGGTTTGGGTAGTCTGCCCGGCGTGGTGGTAGGCGCATTGGTACTGGTCGGTTTACCAGAACTGCTGCGTGAATTTGCCGAATATCGGATGCTGCTTTACGGCGTTTTGCTCATCATCACCATGCTGCTGCGCCCCGAAGGATTGTGGCCTTCGCCTGTCCGCCGGCGCGAACTACATGAAGCAGATATGGTCTTCAGACCGGACGAGTCTGAAGAAGCCAATTCGTTAGCTTAGGCGCAGAGGGTAAACTCATGACAAACATCCTGGAAGCAACCAAAGTTGTTAAACGATTTGGTGGTCTGGTCGCCGTGAGCGACCTGACCTTCAGCATCCCCAAAAGTTCTATTGTCAGTATCATCGGCCCAAATGGCGCCGGGAAAACGACCTTTTTTAACTGCATCACCGGGTTTTACAACATTGACGAGGGGAAAATTATGTTTAACGGCCGTTCCATCAACGGCCGTTCCCCCGATCAAATCGCCCATTTAGGTATCTCCCGCACCTACCAGAACATTCGCCTGTTCAACTCCATGTCCACCATCGAAAATATCCTGGCCGGCATGGAACCCCAATTACACTCCAACTGGATCGGCGCACTCTTCCACCTGCCCAAGACCGTCAAAGAAGAACGCGAAGCGCTCTTGGAAGCCAACCGCCTGCTCGATTTTGTCGGCCTGCGCGGCAAAGGGGACGACCTGGCCCGCAACCTGCCCTATGGCGACCAGCGCCGTCTGGAAATTGCCAGAGCGTTGGCCAGCAAACCGCAGCTCCTGCTGCTCGATGAACCCACCGCCGGCATGAACCCCCGCGAAACGGCCGAAACCACCGAGTTCATCAAACACCTGCGCGACGAATTAGACATCACCATCTTGCTCATCGAACACGACATGCGCGTGATCATGGGCATTTCCGAACACATTACCGTATTGGATTACGGCAAGAAAATTGCCGAAGGCAAACCGGCGGAAATCCAGAGCAATCCGCAGGTCATTGAGGCGTACCTGGGGCGCGGCGCGGCGGCCAGTGCGACCATTCAAGTTTCAGCGTAATCGGGAAAAGGAGTCGCCCAGATGGCCCTGCTCGAAATCAACAATCTACACGCCTACTATGGCAACATCCACGCCCTCAAAGGCATTTCGCTCACCGTAGAAAAAGGTGAAATCGTCTCCCTCATCGGCGGCAACGGCGCGGGCAAAACCACCACCTTGCGCTCGATCAGCGGCCTGATTCCACCGAAACCCGGCGCGATCATTTTGGCGGGCGAAGATTTAAGCCGTTATAAAGCACACGAACTGGTCAGCAAAGGCGTCGCTATGGTTCCTGAAGGGCGCGGCGTCTTCGCCAAACTGACCGTGCTGGAAAACCTGGAAATGGGCGCTTTTCACCGCACAGACAAAGAAAGCATCGCCGCCGATATGCAAAGCGTCTATGACCTGTTTCCCCGGCTGGCAGAGCGCAAAAAACAGCTTGCCGGAACCATGAGCGGCGGCGAACAGCAAATGCTGGCCATGGGGCGCGCGATGATGTCCCGACCGAACTTACTGCTGCTAGACGAACCCTCCATGGGCCTGGCCCCGGTGCTGGTGGAAGCGATTTTTGACACCGTTACCGCCATCAACAAAACCGGGACGACGGTGCTGCTGGTGGAACAAAACGCCCATATGGCCCTGCAAGTGGCGCATCGTGGTTACGTGCTGCAAACCGGCGCGATTGTTTTGAGTGATTCGGCCAGGGAATTGCAAAGAAACCCGATGGTGCAGAAAGCTTATCTGGGTATCGAGTAGAAGAAGCAACGGCCGTTCCCTAAACATTCAGGGGGGAGGAACATGCAGCTAACGCCATGCGTCACCAGAAAAACGCTGTGCGTGACGTTTGCTGTATAACGCCTTACCTATCCAATGGCGGCAACCCCATGATTGTCCAAAAACAACCACGCCAGGTTTCACATCCCCTACGCCTCCAGGCTGCCGTCATTGTGCTGCTGGGCGTGTGCTGCGTTTTGCCCGCCTGCCGGGGCGATAATCTGGCCTGTGACGATCCGCTTGGCTGCATTGAGATAGAAAGGAATGAGCCGGTTGTATTGGCCGCGCTGCTGCCATTATCTGGCGATGCTGCCTATCTGGGGGAAGAGGCGTTGGGGAGTATCGAGATAGCGATGGCCGACCAGGGTGGCGGTATTTTAGACCATCCTTTGACACTGACCAGTGCTGATTCTGGTTGTCAGGCGATCACCGCACGCGCATCTGTGGAATCATTGATCGCCGATTTTCCCGACCTGGTGGGCATCGTTGGGCCGATTTGCACGGCCGTTGCCGAAGCCACGCTTCCCCTCGTCAGTCAGGCAGGGTTGGTCATGGTCTCGCCGGCGAATACGGCCGTTTCCCTCACCAACCCCGCCACCGCCGCCGGCGGCCTCTGGCGGCCGGGTTACTACCGCACCGCGCCGCCCAACACACGGCAGGCCCAGGCAGCCGCCGAGTTTGCCGCCCAAACCCTCGGCGCGCGCACCGCCGCCGTCATCTTTACCGATGACAGCCAGACCCAGGAGCTGGCCGATACCTTTGTCCACACCTTCCGGCAGTCCGGGGGTGTGGTTGCGTTTCAGGGCAGCATCTCTGCGGGCGTCACAGACCTCACCGAACTGCTCATCGGCGCCATGTCCAGCTCGCCAGACGTGTTGTATTTGCCCGTCCTGGAACCGGAAGGCAACCTGATCGTCAACGCCATCTCGCGCACTACCAGCTTCGCCGAAACAACGCTCATAGGTGGGATGGGCCTTTTTGTGCCCAGTTTTCCGGTGGGCGTGGGATCGTCGGCCGTCAACGATATGTTTGTCGTTGGGCCGGTGGTTCAGGGGGTGGGCGCTGAAGCGTTGCAGGCAGAATGGCAAGATCGTTTTGGCGCAGCGCCGGGCGGCCCGGTTTACGGCCAAACCTATGACGCCGTCAACCTGCTGCTGGCAGCCATTGAAGCGGTGGCCCAAGAAGGCCGCAATGGCGCTTTGTTGATTGGCCGACAAGCTTTGCGTGACGCACTGACGCAAACGGCCGTTTTCCCCGGCGTCACCGGCCCATTAACCTGCTCACCCTACGGAGACTGCGCGGCGAGTACGGCCGTTGGCCTCTACCAGTTCTCTCAGGCCCAAGTCAACGGCGAAACGTGGCCGCCGGAACTGGTCTGGACGATCACCGATTAACTGGCAAAGAGACACTCCTTTTGCCCCTTTGGTTCCTTTGTATTCAATTCCGGGAGGCTTCATGAAACTTCGTTTTCTCTCCGCCCAAGATGTGCGCCGCGCCCTGCCCATGGCCGAAGCGATTGCCGGGATGAAGGCCGCCTACGCCAGCCTGTCCACCGGGCAGGCCGTAATGCCCTTGCGTTCCCACGTCAGCATCGCCGAGCATCTCGGCACAACCCTGATCATGCCCGCTTATTTGCCCGACGCCATTGCGCCATCCCTCGCCGTGAAAGTTGTGTCCGTTTTTCCGCAAAACGCGCAGCACGGCGAGCCGGTCATTTATGGCCTGGTATTGGCGTTGGAGGCAGCGACAGGACGGCCGTTAGCCATTATGGAAGGCAGCGCCCTTACCGCCATCCGCACCGGCGCGGCTTCCGGCGCGGCGACCGACGTATTGGCCCGGACGGATACGGCCGTTGCCGCCATTTTTGGCAGCGGCGTGCAGGCGCGTACCCAACTGGAAGCCATCTGCACTGTGCGCCCCATCCAGGAAGTGCGCATCTACAGCCTGGTCCGCGACCAGGCCCAGACGCTGGCCGCCGAACTGGCCGGCCAGGGACCCATCCCGGTCCATATGCGCGTAGTAGACACCCCCGACGAAGCGGTGCGCGACGCCGACGTGATTTGCACGGCTACCACCTCGCGGCTGCCCGTGTTTGATGGCCGGTCGTTATCGCCGGGCGCGCACGTCAACGGCGTCGGCTCCTATTTGCCCATCATGCAAGAGGTGGACGTGACGACCGTGCAGCGGTCGTTGGTGGTGGTGGATTCCCGAACGGCCGTGTTGGCCGAAGCCGGCGACCTGATTGTCCCGCTGCAAAATGGCGACATCGAGGCCAGCCATATCCACGCCGAACTGGGTGAAATTTTAGCCGGCCTGAAACCGGGCCGAACCAGTCCGCAGCAAATTACATTCTTCAAATCGGTAGGGCTGGCAGTGCAAGATGCGGTCGCGGCCCGCATTGTGCTGCACAACGCCCTGGCGGCCAATCTAGGAACAGAAGTGGACTTATGAGTGATTTACCAACTTCGGCGGAAATTGTCGTCATCGGCGGCGGGGTGATGGGGGCCAGCACGGCCTACCACCTGGCTCTGCGTGGGCAGAAAGACGTGGTACTGCTGGAAAAACAGCCCTTTTTCGGTCTGGGAGCCACCGGCCGCTGTGCCGGCGGCATCCGTTACCAGTTCAGCACGGAAATCAACGTGCGTCTGTCACAAATCAGCCTGCCGATGCTGGAGCGCTTCGAGGCAGAAACGGGGCAGGCGATTGATTTACGCTGGTGCGGTTATCTGTTTTTGTTGACCAACGCGCAGGAAGTGGCCGCTTTCCAGCATAACGTCGCCATGCAAAACCGTCTGGGTGTGCCGACGCAATGGTTGACGGCTGACGAAGTGCGGCGGCGCGTGCCGCAGTTGGCCGCCGCCGACGTGCTGGCAGGCAGTTTTCATCCCGGCGATGGCCTGGCCGATCCCAACGGGGTGGTGGCCGGTTATATCACGGCGGCGCGCCGCCTGGGGGTGCAGGCGTTTACGGATACGGCCGTTACCCACATCGAAACCAGCGGCGGGCGTGTAACGGCCGTGCAAACCAATCACGGCCGTATCGCCTGCCGGGCTATCGTCAACGCCGCCGGTCCCTGGGCCAGCGTGATTAGCAACATGGTGGGCGTGCCCTTGCCCATCACCCCGCTGCGCCGCCAGATGCTCACCACCACCCCCATGCCGGACATCCCGGCCGATTTCCCCTTTGTGATTGATTTTGCCCGCAGCCTCTATTTTCACCGCGAGGGGGATGGCCTGCTGACCGGCATGTCTAACCCCACCGAGCAGCCCGGTTTCGATGAAAGCGTGGATGAGACCTGGGAAGAAACGCACATGGAAGCGGCCATCGCCCGTCTGCCGCTGCTGGCGCACGCCGGGCGGTTGTCCGGCTGGGCCGGGTTGTACGAGGTGACGCCGGACGCGCACCCCATTTTCGGCGCGGTTCCGCAGGTGGATGGCTATTATCTGGTGGGCGGCTTTTCCGGGCATGGCTTTATGCACGGCCCGGTCGCCGGTCTGCTAATGGCCGAGATTATTCTGGACGGCCGTGCGACCACGCTAGATATTTCGATGTTGGATTACCAACGCTTCGCCGAAGGGCGGTTGATTCGGGAATATAACGTGGTGTAGGCGAGCGACCAGGGCGCTTCAGATTGGTCCAATCCGGGAGATTGGACCAATCTTATCGGGTGCATTGCCATCAAAACAACGGACATTTAAATACAATAAGTGACCTGTTAGTCTGCCACGCTTTTCTCGCCGCCAGATTCTGCAAACGTTATACTCCCCTGTATGATCGTCAAATTAAAACAAACCGTTTACATTCTTCTAGCGCTTTTAGCGCTTAGTACAGTGGCAGCCTGTAACGATGCGGGCGGGGAAACGGCCGTTACCCCTCTCCCGCCCACGCCTACCAGCCAGCCGGAACCAACGGCCGTTACCGAACCCATCCCCAACCGCGACTTCATCGTCATTGCCACCGACGCGCCCAATCCGCCATTCACCGAATTTGACGAATTTGGCAATGTCGTGGGGTTCAACGAAAGCATCATGAGCAGCCTGGCCGCCGCCGGTGATTTCGAGTACGAATTTGTCATCACCCCCTACCAGGGCGTGTTGGAAAGCCTGGCCAGCGGCAGCCGCGAATTCGACGCCGTTATGCCGCCTGTGCCAATGATCGCAGCGCCGCCAGGCATCGCCTTTACCGACGCCTACCTGGAAGTGGGGCAGGTTTTGCTGGTGCTGGCCGACGAAGGCGACATTCAGTCCAGCGACGATTTGCAACCGGGCATCAAAGTAGGCGTGGTCCACAACAGCTATGGCGAAGTAACGGCGCTGAAAGAACTGGCTCTCGCCGAAGACGACGTGCAAGCCTTCGACACCACTACCCAGGCCGTTCAGGCGCTCATTGACCAGAATGTGCGCGTGGTGGTGTTAGATAATTACAGCGGTGAACATTTCGCCGCAACATACCCGGAGCAGCTTAAACTGGTGGGCGGGTCCGGCGAGGCGGCCTGGATTAGCGGCCGTTCCTTTGGTATTGCCGTGGCTGTAGACAACCTCGACCTGCTCAACCGGCTCAACCAGGCCATCGCCAGCATGAAAGAAGAAAACGCCATCGAGCGCATGACCGCCATGCTCATTGCCGAAGAAAGCGATGTGCCCTTGGACCCCGGCGAACCGCGCACCGGCACACCAGCAGGCGAATTTATCATCGGCATCGTCGGCCAGTTGACAGACATGGACCCGGCCACGCCGCCAGACCTCATCAGTTGGGAGGTAAAGATGAACACCATGGGCGGCCTCTATCGCTTCGACGCCGCCAACCAACTGCTGCCGCTGCTGGCCGCCGGGCCGCCACAAATTTCTGAAGACAAGCTGGAATATACAGTTCCCTTACGCCAGGGACTAAGCTTCCCGGACGGCCGTGAGTTCACTTCCGCCGATGTG
>CALFEW010000970.1 GCA_937958365.1 uncultured Chloroflexota bacterium
CTGCGCAAACGTTTCCTTAAATTTGACCGCTTCACGCAGCGAATTGTGTCTAATCGCCTGCCGCTCACCGCACCCTATTGGGAAGATGACGAAGCGTTTGACCTGAATGCTCACATTCATCGCATCGCCCTGCCCGCTCCGGGCGATCAGAAAGCTTTGCAAGAGTTGGTAAGCGACTTGATGAGTACCCCTCTGGATTTCTCCAAACCACCCTGGCAAATGCATCTGGTCGAAAATTTTGGTGAAGGCTGCGCCATCGTGGTACGCCTGCATCACGCCGTCGCCGACGGCATTGCCCTCATCTACGTCCTGCTGTCGCTGACGGATATGACGCCGGAAGCGTCGCTAAACCATCCACCCGCCGCCGTGACGCCCAAAGTTGAAAGCGGGCGAGGCGGCATGGTGGGCGCCTTGTTCAAGCAAGCGACCTCAACGCTGCGGACCACGCGCCGACTCACCAGCCGGGTGCTGGACGAGGGGCGTGAAACGTTCAACAATCCATCACATGCTTTGGATTTGGCGGTGCAAGGGACCGACGCAGCCGTTGCCGCCGGACGCCTCATCTTTCGCACACCCGATCCCCCCACTATATTTCGTGGTGGATTGGGCGTCGCCAAACGCGCCGCCTGGTCCAAACCCATCCGCCTGCGAGACGTTAAGGCCATCAAAAACGTTACCGGAACCACCGTCAACGATGTGCTGATTGCCGCCATGGTGGGTGGGCTGCGCCGCTATTTGTTGGCCCG
The DNA here is from genome assembly GCA_937958365.1 of uncultured Chloroflexota bacterium. GTDB lineage: Bacteria > Chloroflexota > Anaerolineae > Promineifilales > Promineifilaceae > Leptovillus. The sequence continues at coordinate 747 of CALFEW010000970.1, forward strand.
CGAGCAAACAGTAGACAACCTCAATTTTCGGGCGGCTGTGCCGGTGAACCTGCGCAAAAAAGAAGAAATGGGCACGCTGGGCAACAAGTTCGGCATCGTGTATCTGTCGCTGCCGGTGGGCATTGCCGACCCGTTTGACCGTCTGCAAGTGGTCCACAAACGCATGGAACAGCTCAAAAACACGCCCGAAGCGACGGTCGCCATTGGCATTTTGAACGCCATTGGCATGTCGCCGTCGGAACTGCAAGCGCAGTCTGTTTCGATGTTTGCCAGCAAGGCCACGGCCGTTATGACCAACGTCCCCGGCCCGCCCATCCCGCTTTACATGGCCGGCAAAAGAATCGAAAACCTGATGTTTTGGGTTCCGCAGGCTGGCCGGGTGGCCCTGGGCATCTCCATTCTCAGCTACGCCGGCAAGGTGTACCTGGGCGTCAACACCGACGCCGGTCTGGTTCCCAACCCGGACGAGATCATCGAAGGCTTTTACGAAGAATTTGATGCCTTGCTGGACCTGGTGCGCCAGATTGAAGAGGAATCCACCCCGGCAGCGACAAGCCTGCCGATGATCAACATCAACACAGCTTCCGCAGCCGATTTTGATGGGCTGCCGGGTATTGGTGACACAACGGCGCAGCGCATCGTCGCTTATCGGGCAGAGAACGGCCGTTTCACCACCATCAACGACCTGACCAACGTTACCGGCATCAACGCAGCCAAATTAGCGCTCATTAGAGATCAAATCACAATCTAACTGCCGCAATAAGGCGGTAAACAAAAATGGGGAACAAATGACCGCAGATTCACCGTTAATCTGTGGCCTTTGGGCAACCTAAAAATAACACTACCTTTGCACTTTTAAGAAATGGGACGCGGATTTTCACGGATGCGGCGGATAAACGCTGATAGTGATGGTTTTTATCCG
>CALFEW010000971.1 GCA_937958365.1 uncultured Chloroflexota bacterium
CTCAAAGGAATAGTAGCATTTCTTGACATTTCAGCAGAAAATACTATCCAATATCTTGTGGGTTGCCGAAGTGTTAGGAGGTTTGTTCATGATCAACCAACCAAAACGGATTGCCCTGTTTGTCACGTGCGTCGTAGACCAGCTCATGCCTGAAGTGGGCGTAGACACGGTAAAAGTGCTGCGCCGCGCCGGCTATGAGGTGGATTTCCCGCCGGAGCAAACGTGCTGCGGCCAGCCATTCTTCAACAGTGGCTTCCAGGATGAGGCCCGACGATTGGCCCGCCGCACCATAGACGCCTTTGCCGACCGGGAGATTGTGGTGCTGCCCAGCGGTTCCTGCACGACGATGATTCGTCAGGAATACCCCCATCTGCTGGAAAATGAGCCGAAGTATTACTATCGCGCGCTGCGTCTGGCAAAAAAGAGCTTTGAACTGAGCGAGTTTTTGCTGAAAGAAGCGAAATGGCCGGAAGCAACGGCCGTTCCCACCCCCCAGCCGCAAGCGCAGCCAATTACCTACCACGATTCCTGCCACATGTGCCGCCTGCTCGGCCTGAAAAAAGAACCGCGCCAGACGTTGCAAGCCGCCGGTTACACCATCCAGGAAATGGCCGAACCCGACCGCTGCTGCGGCTTTGGCGGCCTCTTCTCCGTGCGCATGCCCGAAGTCTCCAACGCCATGACCGCTGAAAAGCTGCGACAGGCGCAGGCCACCCAGGCCGCCACCCTGGTCACCGCCGACCCCGGCTGCCTGATGCAAATGCGCGGCCTGGCCGACGGTCAGCCCATCGAACACATCGCCACCATGTTAGAGAGGGCGACCCGATGAGTACACCAGGCAGCACCTTCAGCCAATTCCGGCAAAGCGCCACCATCGCCATTGAGGACGTGCGTCTGCAAGGGGCGTTGGACCGGGCGCTGTCCCATTTCCGCGAGGCGCGTGGCAGTGCGCTGGGCGCAGTTCCGGCCGTCGAAGCCATGCGCGACCACCTGAAGCAGATTCGCGCCCGCACCATCAGCAACCTGGCCGAACACCTGGAAACCTTCGAGCGCAACGCCCAGGCCAACGGCGCACACGTCCACTGGGCGCGCACCGCCGAGGAAGCCAGCCAGATCGTCATAGACATTGCCCGCGCCCACAACGTCAAACTGGTCGCCAAAAGCAAATCCATGATGACCGACGAAATCGGCCTGAACCAGGCGCTGGAAGATGCGGGCATCGAGCCGGTAGAAACCGACCTGGGCGAGTGGATTATCCAGTTGTCGCAAGAGCCGCCCTACCACATCATCGCCCCGGCGGTGCATAAAACCAAGGGGCAGGTCATTGAATTGTTTGAGCGCGAATCGGGCGATTCGCTGGCGGCGGCGGATATTCCGGCGCTGACGGCCGTTGCCCGCCGCATGTTACGCACCAAATTTTTAGCCGCTGACATGGGCGTCAGCGGCGGCAACCTGGCCGTCGCCGAAACCGGCAGCGTGGTGCTGGTGACCAATGAAGGCAACGGCCGTATGGTCACCAGTCTGCCCCGCGTCCACGTCGCCGTGATGGGTCTGGAAAAAATCGCCCCCACCTGGGACGAAGCGGCCGTCTGGCTGAGTCTGCTGGCGCGCAGCGCCACCGGCCAGCCGCTCTCGATTTACACCACGGCCATCAGCGGCCCGGCCCGGCCCGGTGACGTGGACGGCCCGCAAGAAGTGCATGTGGTGTTGGTGGATAACGGCCGTTCCAAACTGCTCAACACACCTTACGAAGAAGTGCTGCAATGCCTGCGCTGCGGCGCGTGCCTGAACGTCTGCCCCGTTTACCGCGAGGCAGGCGGCCACGCTTATGGCAGCCCGTACACCGGCCCCATCGGCGCGGTGGTCTCGCCGCTGCTGTTTGGCCTGGAAAAATACGAGGCGCTGCCCCACGCCAGCAGCCTGTGCGGCGCCTGCAAGGACGTCTGCCCGGTGCGCATTGATTTGCCGCGTATGCTGCTGCAACTGCGCGCCGACGAAGTGGACCAGGGCATCATCGCCGGGCCAGAGGCGCTGGCCGAACGGGCCGTAGCGGCGGTGATGGGCAACACGTCCCTGTGGCGGTTGGCGACGGGATTGGCGCGGGTGGGGCAACGGCCGTTCCTGCAAGACAATCAGCTCCAACTGCCCATCAACCTCACCGGCGACCGCCGCCCACCCACCCTGCCGGAAAAGTCGTTTCGGCAGATGTGGGCGGAAGGATTTGAAGATTGAAGATCAAAGATTAATGACTGAAGATTGAATGCTGTTACTCCTCTTTAATCTTCAATCTTTGATCTTTTTGGAGAACACCTATGAACGCTCGTGAAGAAATCTTAGAACGGCTGAGTGCGGCGGGGGCTGGGCCGGTGGCGCTGCCGCCGGTGTGGCGCTCGCGGCGAGAGTTTGCCGATCTGGCGGCGCAGTTTACCCAGGCGGTAACAGCCGCAAAAGGTGAAGTGCGGCGGGCAGCGGATTGGGAAACGGCCGTCGCCGAACTCGCCCGCCTGCTGGCCGAAATCAACGCCCAAACGGTCGTCGTGAATGGGGATGTGGCGCTGAACGATGGGGACTGGCACGGCCGTTTCCCCAACGTCCAGTTCCACCTGGTCGGGCAGACAGAAGGCGACTTGCGCGCCTTTTGCGCGGCGGCCGACGCCGGCCTGAGCAGCGCCGACGCCGCCCTGGCCGAAACCGGCTCCGTCATCATCAGCAGCGGCCCTACCCAAAGCCGCATGGCGACCCTGCTGCCGCCCATTCACATCGTCCTGCTGCCCACGTCCCGGCTTACCAGCGATATTTTCACCTGGACGCAAGCCCGCCAGGGCGCGACCCCGGCCAACATCACCCTGATCAGCGGCCCCAGCAAAACGGCCGACATCGAGCAGACGATGGCCGTTGGCGTGCATGGGCCGAAGCGCTTTGTGGTGATACTTTTTGATGAGGGTTGAATGGTCAA
>CALFEW010000972.1 GCA_937958365.1 uncultured Chloroflexota bacterium
AAGCGATGACCGGCCGCCCGGCAGCCATCGCCTGGATGGGCGCGATGCCAAAATCTTCCTCGCCGGGAAAAACAAAAGCGCGACAGCGGGCAAACAGGTTGGGCAGCTCTTCGTCGGGCACGTAGCCCAGGAAGGTGATGTTTGGCCCGGCCAGCGCTTCCAGCCGTTCTCTGTCCCGACCCGTACCGGCGATGAGTAACGGCCGTGCCAACTGATTAAACGCCTCGATCAACAAATCCAACCGCCGGTAAGGGACCAATCGTCCCACAAACAAATAATAATCTTCCACGCTGCTCACCGGCTCGAAGCGGTGAACGTCTACCGGCGGGTGGATGATAACCGAGTCGCGGTGATATATCTTGCCGATTCGCCGACGGACTTCTTCTGATATGGCGATGAAATAATCCACCCGATCGGCCGCCAGCCGATCCCACATGCGTAAATTGGTCAGAAAAGGGGTTAACAAAGAGCGGGTCAATGGACCGAGGTTCTCTTGTTCGGCGTACTGATGATAGCGCCAGACGTACCGGGTGGGCGTCAGGCAGTAGCAGATATGCAAGGTTTCCGGCCCGGTGAGGATGCCGTGGGAAAAGCCGCTCTTGTTGCTGATGACCAGGTCGTATTCCCGAAAATCAAAATGCTCAAAGGCGAAGGGGTAAAGGGGAAAGTAAATCTGTTGGTTCTGGCGCGCAAAAGGCAGCCGGTCTATGAAACTGGTGCGAATGTCCCACTGACGCCAATGCGCCGGCATTTTTTTGGGTCGGTATAGTGACGTGTAGATCGGGCGCTCTGGGTATAATGCGACCAGCGCTTCCAGGACGTCTTCCGCCCCGCCGATTTGATTCATCCAGTCGTGGACAAGGGCGGTTTTCATGAAAGTCCCAGGCGTTCCATACGGGCGGCCAATTCGGCTTCCACTTCCAGGCTTTGCATGGCATCGTCTAGCTGGTGGTCCAGGCTGCTGGCCTGCACTTCCCAGGCCGCATCGGCATGATCCAGACGGCGGCGGATGTTTTCCGCTGCCTGCGACACTTCTGAGTCGCTTTCGTTGATCAAATTATCGAGGGACTGCATTGCTTTGGTGGAAAGTTCTTTGGATTTGGCCAGTTGCAATAGATAGGCGAGTTCTTCGCGTTCTTGTTTGGCGATGGCCAGCCGCCCTTCCAGTTTTACTTGCACGTCTTTCAGGGTTTCAGCGGCCGTTACCTGTTTTTCCAGGGAGCCGTCATACGTCTCGATCAGGTCCATGACGGAGCTGAACTGCTTTTGGGTGACCATGGCTTCGGTGCGTTTGCCGTTTTTTAGAAACGCATCCACCATGATGTCCAGACCGGCGGCTTTATCGGCCAGGGCTTCGCGCCGCCGCCGGGTGGTTATCACCTGGGCGAACATGGGCGTGATGGAGCGCTTAAATTCTTCCACCTCGCGTTCAGCCTGGCGGATGTACTCGTCGTAAACGGCGAGATCGCTTTTTTGCAGTGCTTTGTCGGCGGCCTCGTGCAAAGAGGCGCGGAAAAGGGTTCGTAGTTTTTGTAATAAAGAAGCCATGTCGGGGATTATACTCAAAACAGGAGAGGCAGACACAAAAAAACGGCCGTTCCCTGGGGAACGGCCGTTTCTGCAACTCTGGCGTCAGGAGATTGAGGCAGGCATTAAACTTGCCATTGCCAGAGGTGACAGCAAATCAATAGCTTACAGCCAACAGCTTACAGCTTAAGAAGCGTCTTTGATAACGATCTCTTCTTCGTCAAA
>CALFEW010000973.1 GCA_937958365.1 uncultured Chloroflexota bacterium
GGTTGGCCGGGCGGGGTCGGGTTAATGTAGCCATCGTAGCCGGTGACGAAGAAGGCGACCGGCTGCGTGGTGTGGAAGGTGTGTGGGTTGCCGGTGAACTCGTCAATCATGCGGTCGCAGTTGCCGTGATCGGCCGTGACCAGAGCCACGCCGCCCTTCGCCACAATCGCTTCAGTCAGTTTGGCGACACATTCGTCCACTGTTTCTACGGCTTTGATGGCCGCTTCCAGCACGCCAGTGTGCCCCACCATGTCCGGGTTGGCAAAGTTAACCAGGATGAAATCGTCGTCGTGTTCGGCGATGCGCTTCAGGATGGCATCGGCGAGCAGGTAGGCGCTCATTTCCGGCTGCAAATCGTAGGTGGGCACCTTGGGCGAAGGCTCCAGGTAGCGTTCTTCGTTGGCGAAGGGGGTTTCCGCGCCGCCGTTGAAGAAGTAGGTGACGTGGGCATACTTTTCCGTTTCGGCAGCGTGGAACTGCTTCAGGCCGGCCTTGCTGACCACTTCGGCCAGGACATTGACCAGTTCCACGTCCGGGAACAATACTTCTACCGGAAAAGTAGCGTCATAGCTGGTCATGGTGATCAGCGTCAGGTCTTGGATATAGTCGCGGGCGAAACCGTCAAAATCGGCGAAAGCCAGACTGGTAACGATCTGGCGCATCCGGTCGGCGCGGAAATTGTAGAAGACGACCACGTCGCCGGGTTGGATGGTGACGTCGCGGTCGCTTTCGATGGCGACGGGCAGGATGAATTCGTCGGTGGCGCCTTCGGCGTGGGCTTGTTCGATGGCGGCGCGGGCGGAAACGGCCGTTCGCCCTTCATGTCCCTCGTGTTTGGCAATCGCCTTGTAACCCATTTCAATACGCGGCCAGCGCTTGTCGCGGTCCATGGTGTAATAACGGCCGCTCACCGAAGCCACGCGCACCTTTTTGGTCTGCTGATACGCTTCCAGCGGTTTGAGGAAGTCCAGGCTGCTATGCGGCGGCGTGTCACGGCCGTCGGTGATGATGTGCAAAATCGGCTCCACGCCGTGGGCATTCGCCATGTCCAGAATGGCAAACATGTGTTCGCTAAAGCTGTGGACGCCGCCCGGCCCAAACAGCCCGATCACGTGCAGTTTACTGCCGGCAGTCTTTACCTTGTCAATCCCGGCCACCAGCGCCGGCAAGTTGTTAAACGAGCCATCGCGGATGGCCAGATTGATGCGCGTCAGGTCCTGGTAGACGATACGCCCGGCTCCCAGGTTCAGATGCCCGACCTCGGAATTGCCCATCTGGCCCTCCGGCAGGCCCACGGCTTCGCCGGAAGCATCCAGCACGGAGCGCTCCAGCGTGCGATTCCAGTTGTCATAATTTGGCGTGTTAGCCAGCACCACCGCGTTACCATGCGCATTTTCCCGAATGCCCCAGCCATCCATGATGATGAGGGCAACGGGTTTGTATTGTTTTTTCATGAGATGTTTAGCTCCTGAGTAATTGTGAATTGTGAACGGTGAATTGTGAATGGTGAAGTGAAAGAGGGTCTTTTGACTTCGTACTTCACCATTCACAATTCAAACTTCACCTGATTGTAGCAGATGAGACGGCCGTCAGAAACAAAAAAAAGGCGATGGGCTTGTGGCCCATCGCCTTCCGTGCTCCTCAGGTTGGACTCGAACCAACAACCCTGCGGTTAACAG
>CALFEW010000974.1 GCA_937958365.1 uncultured Chloroflexota bacterium
AGAACAGATTGCGCCCGTTGTTTGGGGTGCAGTCGCCTACAGTGGACGGGCTGGGCCAACAGATTGTAGACATACCGAAGGACGGAGAAGAATGATATACCTTGATTGGAAGTTGGGAAAGTGGGTTTTTGTTTATCACCCAAACGATGGGAGCGCGTCGCTGAGACGTTTAGAGGACGAATCGGCGACAAAAGTCTGAGAATATTAGCAAAAACGCAATTTGAGAGCCTTTCTAAGCAAAAGTTCTGTAGAAAATCGAGGGTTTTTGGAGGGATTTATGCGCTACGCAATCGCTACAATCAGGCACAAATGGTACGTTTTGCTGGCCGGGCTGCATCTGAAGGGCATTCCGCTTTGGCGTCTGCTCATTCACGATTGGACAAAGTTCACCCCGGCCGAACTGCCGCATTACAACCGATACTTTCACGGTGACAAGAAGAACGTCTTGGAATTTGCCGCCGCGTGGAATCATCATGAAAATCACAACCCGCATCACTGGGGTTATTGGATAGCCAGGACGGGAAAGTACGCCGGGCAGCCACTCCCCATGCCTCGCGCCTACGCACGGGAAATGGTTGCTGATTGGATGGGCGCCGGCCGTGCGTATAACAGATCGTGGGATATGACTAAGTGGCTCACCGATAACCTTCCACGTATTACGCTCCACGAGGAAAGCCGCCATCACGTTTCTGTCGCCTTGTGCGAATTGGGATACGAAAATCTGATCGAATTATTGGGTTAGTGGGGAGTATCCGACAAGCCGTGTCGTAATCTGTGCATCACACAGGTTTCCTCCCCCCCCATATTTGCAAACGGCCGTGTTCTCGCCATAGACACGGCCGTTTCGCTTTGTGGGGAGTATCCGACAAATATTTGCTAAGCTAGTCATCGCATGGGCTGCTCGTTTTATTCTCCTGAGCAAACGGCCACCTTCCCTGAAGGTGGCCGTTTCGCTTTTAAATCAATTCTTGTGGGGAGTATCCGACAGTCGGCGTGTTATGTTGCCGCCATACCGAGGTGCAAAGGCGTCAATTGCCTATTTACCAAGAAAAACCTCGTGGAGGCGCGTATGAGCAAACGCAAAGTAGACAAGGGCAAGCCGTTGAGCGAAGCAACGACAAAAGGTTCGCTGGAGTACCTGTCGCTGAATATCCGCATGGCTTTCTACCGACAGCATCACGACACCGACACCGAGTGGTTCATGGTCGAAGAAATCTTCGAGGATCACGTCATTATCCACAGCTCCGGTCTGCCCCACGACGAGTTCTACCTCGTCCCCTACACCCTGGAGAACGGCCGTTACGTCTTCGCAAATTACGAGGACTGGGAAACCGTCGAGCTGACGTATCAGCCCGCCGGCGTCCTGGAACGACTGCGCGAACGGCAAGGCTCTCGCATTAAGGACGTGGGCAGCGCCGTGTACCTGGGTGAAGCCGCGGCCAACAAGCCGCGCCGAATTTTTGCTGATGTAGCCACCGCAGACGTGGTGAATGGAAATAGCAGGCGGTATCCCCTGGCCGTGCTGGTTGAAGCGGTTCATGAAGCGAAGAGTCATCTTCACGAATCCTTCTCGCAAGGTCGGGCCATCCTGTTAGGTGAAGAGGATCATCCGGCTGACAAGAAACAAGGCCCTAAGCTGACCGAAACGGTCATTGTCTGGGAAGACATCTGGTTCGACCACGAAGTAAACCAGGTGAAAACCTCCGGGCGCATGATCGAGAACAGCCACGGCCGTGACGTGATTGTCACCATGGATGCCGGCGTCCTCCCCGGCGTCAGTCTGCGTGGTTATGGGGAATCCAAATTTATCAAAGAAAACGGCCGTACCGTCGAGGTTGTCCAGTGGTTGCGATTCACCGGCATAGACCTGGTGATGACCCCCGGCTTCGGGGATGCGGCAGTTACCACGTTAGAGTCCAAAAAGGAGCGACAAGAAATGTCTGAAAGTACCGATCAAACCACGCAAACCGCGCCGGTCCTGGCGCCGACCCTTGACACTGTTCTGGCCAACACCGAGTTGGCCGAACAGGTTCACGACCTGATTTCCCAGCGCAAGCAAACCGCCGCTGACAACGAGCGCAAACTGCGCGAAGCGGAACTGCGCGAGAAAGAAGAAATCGCCCTCCAGCGCGAAGCGAAACTGCGCGAGCAATTAGGCATTGACGAAACGGCCGACCTGCAAACCGCCCTGGCGGAACAGCAGGCCGAGGTCGCCCGCCTGAAGGCGGACGAGACCAAACGTGCGGTGGTCGCCTACATCGAAAAAGAAACCGCCAACATTACCTACCCCGCAAAAATCAAGGAGCAATTGCTGAAAGCCATTGGTGAGCCGGCCTCCATCGAAGAAGCCAAGCAAGCCATCAAGAATCAGCGCAGTATCTTTGATGGGGTTGTCGCCGAACTGCGAGTCTTAACAAAGGGCTTCAATGGCATTGACGTGCTTGGCCCGGTGATGGAACGCGAAGGCGGCGGCCCGGCTTACGCTCAGGCT
>CALFEW010000975.1 GCA_937958365.1 uncultured Chloroflexota bacterium
GCACATAGCAATCACCCGGTGACTCATCCGCAAAATTTCCGGTAATTCCGACGAGATCATGATGACGGATTTGCCTTGTTGGGTTAAATCGTTGAGCAATTTATAAATCTCGCTCTTGGCCCCCACGTCAATGCCGCGGGTCGGTTCGTCGAAAATCAAAATCTCGGTATCGGCCGTCAGCCACTTGCCGATGACCACTTTTTGCTGATTGCCGCCCGACAAATTTTTGACCTTTTGTTGAATGCCGGGCGTCTTGATGGACAGCGCTTTCACGTAATGGTCGGCCGTCTGGCGGGTTTTGGCAAAATTGACCCAGCCCAGCGCCCCCAGGAATTTGGTGAAGGCGGCCAGCACAATGTTGGTTTCTACGTTCATGCCCAGCGTCAGGCCATACCGCTTGCGGTCTTCGGAAAGATAGCCGATGCCGTGTCGCACGGCGTCGCCGGGACTGTTGATTTGCACTTTTTTGCCCCGGACGTAAATTTCGCCGGAATCTATGTGGTCAGCGCCAAAGACGGCGCGGGCGACTTCCGTGCGACCAGCGCCCATAAGGCCGGCAAAGCCGAGGATTTCCCCTTTTTTGAGGGTGAAGTTGATGTCTTTGAGGACGTGGCCGCGATTGAGGTTTCTGACTTCCAGGACAATTTCCTGGCTGGCGTTTTCGGGGATTTCTGGGGCGCTTTCGTAAATGGTGCGGCCGACCATCATGCTGATGATCTGGTCAATGGTCACGTCGGCGGTGTTTACGGTTTGCACGTAACGGCCGTCACGCATCACCGTGATCCGATCTGAAATTTGCTTTAGCTCTTCCAGCCGGTGCGAAATATAAACGATGCCCACCCCTTGCGCCCGCAATTTGCGGATGAAGGTAAACAGCTCTTCAATCTCGGTGTCGGTCAGAGCGGCCGTTGGCTCATCCATAATCAACACCTCAGATTGAAAAGAAAGCGCTTTGGCAATTTCTACCATCTGCTGCATGGCGACCGTCAGATCCGACACCTTCGTGCGCGGATCCAATTTCAGGTGCATCCGCTCGAACAACTCTATGGTTTGTTCGTTGATTTTTTTCTCATCCAGCAGAAAACGAACCCCCTGGCGTGGTTCCCGGCCAATGAAAATGTTTTGCGCCACCGTCAGGTGCGGCATCAGGTTCAATTCCTGGTGGATCATGCTGATACCCAATTGCTGCGCGGCGCGTGGACTGGGTATGTCTACTTCGGTCCCCTTATACAAAATCCGCCCGCTGTCTTTGGCATAAATACCCGCCAGCACCTTCATCAACGTGGACTTGCCGGCGCCGTTCTCGCCTACCAGAACGTGTACTTCGCCTGCCCGCAGTTCAAACTGGCAATGATCGAGCGCGTGGACGCCGGGGAAACTCTTATCTATCCCTTCCATTGAAACCAGGACGTTATCCATAGCTCACTTCCTCAGTCGGCGTGCAAGGCGCGACGCACCGGTAACAGTGCGTCGCGCCTGAAAAGGAATCAATTTCTATTCGTACAACAACGGTTTGATCTCGTCCGAGTCAATGTTGGTGGCATCGTACCAATGGAAACCGGTGTCAATGGTCGTCGGCAGCGTTTCGCCATTCAGGGCTTTCACGGCCGCTTCCACGCATTTGTAACCAATACCAATCGGGTCCTGGGTGATGGCCCCGGCTTCCGTCCCGGCGCGGATGGCGTCCATCTGCTGTTTGCCGGAATCGTAACCGATGACGACGATCTCGCCCGCTTTGCCCAATTCGGACACGGCGTTCAACACACCGATGATCGAACCTTCGTTCGCGCCGAAGAAGCCTTTCAGGTCAGGATGCGCCAGGATGATGGCTTTCGCCAGGTCGGTGGATTTCAACTGATCGCCACCACCGTACTGGATGTCTACGATTTCGATGTCGGGGTATTTCGCTTCGATCTGATTGACAAACCCATCGCGGCGGTCAATACCGGTCTGGCTGGTCTGGTCGTGGACGATGACGGCCACCTGGCCGGCGCCACCAATCAACTCGGCCATTTTGTCGGCGGCCATCGCGGCGGCGGCAATGTTGTCAGTCGCGGCCGTGGTGACCGGGATGTCGCTGGCAACGCCAGAGTCGAACCCAACAACCGGGATGCCGGCGGTTTGAGCGCGTTCCAGGAGGGGCAACAGGGCCTGGGTGTCCAGGGCGGCCAGGCACAGGGCAGCCGGGTTTTTGTCCAGGGCGGCTTGCACCATTTCGACTTGTTTGTCCACCATGGCTTCCGTTTCCGGGCCTTCAAAGGTGATGGTGACGCCTAAGTCGGCGGCGGCTTGTTCGGCCCCGGCTTTTACGGCCTGCCAGAACTGATGCTGGAAGCCTTTGGAGATGACGGCAATGTATACTTCTTCTTCAGCGGCGGGTTCGGCGGCCGTTTCTGCGGCGGTATCGGCGGCGGGTTCAGCCGTGTCCGTCGTTCCGGAGGAACAGCCGATCAACAGAGCGGCCATCA
>CALFEW010000976.1 GCA_937958365.1 uncultured Chloroflexota bacterium
CGCCCACAAGCCTGGCGCGTCCAGGTTGATGGTGAAGAATGGCGCGATGTCCACCCATTGGTTGGGCGATTCCTCATGACAGTCGCCACCTGGGGCGGGAACGTTCTGCGTGGCTACAACCGCGCCCCCTCCAATGGCGAAGGCCCAGCCAATTGGTTTGTCGTTCACGTTTACAGCGACAACCGCCTGGCCGATCTGCTGGATACCGATCCGGCCGACCTGCCCATCACGGCGCATCCAACCGGACACGTCATGTGGGCAAGCGTCGATCTGGAAATAAAAGAGGAGTATGCCCGTCGTTTTTTTTCGACGGCGCTGGGGGCGATGGCGTAGATGGGCAAAACGAAGTGGACAATGTCGGTGAATGAAATCGTCGTGATGGCGACCGGTTGGGTAGTCGAGCGCGGCCACGCCTTCGACGACGACATGGGGCGGCTGCTGGCGCAGCAGTTCTACGCCGGCCGTGACCGCAAACGCGCCGGGCGCAAGCTGCAAGGTCTGCTGTCCAAGTCCGTTGCCGACGCTATCGGGCAGCGCCGCGCTACCCAGCGCGACGAGTATGAGGTGATGGCGACCGCACTACGCGAGGAGGGCTGGGAGTATTGCGCCGACCCAACCGGACTGGATGGCGGTCTGTGGTTACATACCGAATCCTATACGTCAGTGAATCGCATGGGTGGCTTCTTCCGGTCTTGGGAAGAAGCCACCCATGTTACGTTCCACAGCGAGACGCGGAAGGCTTTATTGCGCCGCGTCGTTTCATAAAGTTTCAGGAGGTTAGACCATGGAGATGATAGTTGACGTTAGTGATGTGTACGTGCTTCGCCAGCGCGTCCGAACCGGCTTGCCGCCGGTTGAAGGGGAGACGGCCGTGTACTTCATAGCCGCCGATGGGCAAGAGCTGGACGAGCTGATCGGCATCTACCGCGAAGGCGGGCTAGATGCGCGCATCATCGAGCAGCTCCCGGCCTTTGTCGAAGAGGCCGAAGAGCTATTCGTTGAGTTTATTTCTTTCACCGGTCCAGAGGGACAGGTGGTCGAGTGGAATAGTTAGCAGCCGCGCAAGCGGAAAGGCCGGGGTCACGCATCATCGGCACGGGCAGAACCCGCCCCGGCACAAGCCCAAAAGGAGTTTGACGTGAAGTCATTAGAGCAAATTCTGGAAGACGCGCACGCCCTGTTCCAACAGCGCGTGGCGCAAAACGTGGCCGCCAACAACGCGCGCCAGGCCGAAGAGGAAAAGCAGATTGCCCGAGAACGGGCCGAGCTGCGCGAGTGGCTGGTGCAGTTCATCCCGTCGGAGCTGATGCAGTACGTAGATACCTCCGACTACAGCCACAATGCCGCCCAGCGCATGAATAGTGGCGTTCCTAACGGTATTGTGCTGGAAGTATCCGTGCCTGGCGCCGCACCTATCCGGGTTCGCGTTCAGTATTGGGTCAGCAAGTTCAACTTCCAGCCGTTAGGGAATTATCAGACTGTGGCAGGGTTTGTAGCGCCGTCAAATTGGAAGGTGGTGAACGATGATGGCTGCTACGTGACCTACTCCTGGTCGAATGAAGGCTCTCGGGACTTCATGCTGGCGCTGGGAGCGGCCGTTGATTTCTGGCGGGAACATGGCGCGGCCATCGAGAGCGCCCTGGCGCAGAAAACGGCCGAATGGAAAACGCAGCAACAAATCGCCGAGGCCACCGTTCCTGTAACCCGTGAAGGCTTGTCCCTCGACGAACGGCAAGTTCTCGCGCTGGAGGCCATTGCCGCCGCGCTGGAGACGATGGCTTACAACGCGAGTTAATCAATGGACGGCCGTTACCCGTAACGGCCGTCCATCATTTTTCAAAGGAGTGAAGTGAATGAGTGAAATAGTAATGATCCCCGTTGGTCCAGTTCGCAAGAACCCGGCCCAGATGCGGCGACAGTACGACCTGGTGAAGTTGGCCGAACTGACGCTGCAAATCCTCTCTCGCGGCTTTGACGCTGACCGGCCTCTGCTGGTGCAGAAAGATGGCAATGGTGGCTACGTCAACATTCGCGGCCACCGCCGGCGCATGGCCTACCTGATGGCCTCCTATCTCGCCAGCGGCGGCGGCGAGTGGGAGATTGAGGCCGTGCGCGAACAGTGGGAAAACCTCGTCGTCCAGCACAATGGCGACGTGGAGGCCGCGGCCGAATCGCTGGTTGGCGAGTATGGCGCGCAGACGGTCCCGGCCGTCATCTTCCAGGGCGAGACGAAACAGGCCGTGCTGAGCCTGTGGAGCGACAACTTCGGCGGCGAGCCGCCCGACGCGCTCGGCGTGGCCCATTCGCTGCTCATCGGCATCCGGCAGTACGGCATCCTGCCGGAAGAAGCGGCGGCCGGGATGGGGCAGCACCGCAACTATGTAGAGAATCACCTGGCTCTGGCGCAGGTAGACGGCCGCATTGCGGAGCGCATCGCCCGCAAAGACATCAGCATGACGGTGGCCGTCATCCTCATGTCCCTGCCTACCGACAAGCGCGACGCGATGACGCAGTTCCTCATGTCGCTGCCGAATGAGGCCATCACCGTGGCGAAGCTGAAGGTGGCCGCCCGGCTGCTCAAAGAACTGTCCTTCGAGATGCCACTGTCTTTCCCCCACGCCACCCGGCGCAACGTGGCGCGGGCCTTCATCCGCCTTTGGCACGAACAGGTAGCCGCCGCGCCACAGCGGGCGTACCTGGCGGCCTGCGCGGTGCTATACAACCGGCAGGCTGTCAACGAACCGTGGGCGGACGTGGAGTTGATCAAAGAGTGGCTACGTGCGCTCGGCGTGCTGGCCATCGGGCAGAACTGGGGCGAGGTCCTGGAACCGTACCTGACAGAAGTCTCTTGCGCCACCTGCCCACTGCACAATCTGCCGCCACGCCGCCTGAACGTGGATCTGCAAAGCCTGCCCTGTCGCGGCGG
>CALFEW010000977.1 GCA_937958365.1 uncultured Chloroflexota bacterium
ATCACCGTTTGCGACCAGGTACGTGAAGTCTGCCCCGTTTTTCCCGGTGATCCAGAGCAGATTCATTGGAGTTTCCCCGATCCAGCGGCCATCATCGGGTCGGAAGACGAACAATTTCAAGGGTTTTTACAAACAGCGCGTGAACTATCCACCCGAATTAGCTATTTACGCCTGATGATAGAACGCCGTCAAAAGGAGGCCTTATTTGAAGCAACTCACCATTTTTGGCGATATACACGCCAATCTACCGGCGCTGGAGGCCGTTTTAGCCGACATAGATGTCCGCAACCTGGACAATCTCTACTGTTTGGGTGATTTGGTGGGCTATGGCGTCTGGCCGAATGAGGTGATAACGGCCGTTCGCCAGCGCAACATTCCAACCATCATGGGCAACTACGACCAGGGCGTCGGGCAAGACAGCAGCGACTGCGGCTGCGCCTACAAAACGCCCGAAGCCCAGGCACTGGGCGAACGTTCCATTGCCTGGTCCAATGCCCACACGTCAGCCGAAAACAAAGCCTATCTGCGCGAACTGGTGACTCAAATCCCTCTCCAGTTGGGCGATTTGAAGGTCGTGCTGGTGCATGGCAGTCCGCGCAAGGTGAATGAATATCTGTACGAGGATCGGCCAGAAGCCAGTCTGGAACGACTACTGGATATGGTGGAGGCCGATGTGCTGGTCTGCGGCCACACCCACCTGCCCTACCATCGGGTGCTGGGCAGCGGTCGCCACGTCGTTAATGCCGGCAGCGTGGGCAAACCCAAAGACAATAATCCACAAGCCTGTTATCTGGTGCTTACGGGTGAAGGGAAGGATTTATCGGTCGAGTTCATTCGCGTGCCATATGATGTCGAAAAGGCAGCCCAGGCAATTGAGGCTACAGAAATGCCCCATGAATTCGCCGACATGCTGCGGCAAGGCAGAGGATAAAGCCTATTCCAACAATCCCTTGGCTAAAGCAAAGCGCACCAGCGCCGCCCGGCTGCGCAGTTCCAGTTTTTCCATCCCCCGCGCCCGGTAGGTGTCTACCGTTTTCACGCTGAGAGCCAGTTGATCCGCGACTTCTTTGCTGGTGTGGCCCAGCGCGACCAGGCGCAGCACCTCTTGTTCCCGGTCGCTTAACGTGGCCCACAAATCTTGCTCATCGGCGGCGGGCGCCGACGGAACCACATCTTCCAGCAGCGCTCTGGTCATAGAGGGATGGATGTACACATCACCGCGCATCACGGCCTGAATGGCGGCGATCAGTTCTACGTCGGCCGCTTTTTTCAGCACGTAGCCGGCCGCGCCCCCCTTAAGCGCCTGCCGCAAATACCCCTCGTCGTGGTGCATGGTGAGGATGAGGACACGCGCCTGGGGCACGCGCTGGCGCAGCAAGGGCAGCGCTTCCAGCCCACCCAGGCGCGGCATCGTCAGGTCGAGCAAAATCAGGTCGGGGTGATGGTGTTCGGCCAGGGTTAGCAGCTCCGCGCCATCGGCCGCTTCGCCGACGATGGTCATATCGCTGCGGGCGTTCAGCAGCGCCGCCAGGCCGGTGCGCAGCACGGCGTGGTCATCGGCCAACAGAATGCGGATCATAGAGGGACCTCCACGAAAATAGTCGTGCCCTGCCCTGGGGCAGATTCGATGGTGAGCGTGCCGTTGAGCAGTTCGGCCCGCTCGCGGATGCCATAAAGGCCGAGACGGCCGTTTTCCTTCGCCTGCGCCCAATCAAACCCCACCCCGTCGTCTTCGATGATGGCCCGAATACGGCCGTGCCGACATTCTAGCAAGACGCTGGCCGTTTGCGCCTGGGCGTGGCGGGCGATGTTGGTCAGGCTTTCCTGGACGATGCGGTAAACGGCCGTTTCCACCGCCGGCGGCAGCCGCTCTTCCAGCCCTAGTACCACCAGGTCTACCTCCACGGGATAACGCGCCTGATAATCCTTCACGTACCGATGCAGCGCCGCCACCAGCCCCAGATCGTCCAACACGCTGGGGCGCAGTTCCACCGCCAGATTATGCACGCCGTCCAACGTCTGGGCGGCCAACGCACGGGCATCGTCT
>CALFEW010000978.1 GCA_937958365.1 uncultured Chloroflexota bacterium
CATCCTTACGATTGAAACGCTCAAGAAATTGGATGCGTTGTATGAGGAAAGGGAAGACAGTGGACCCCTTGGAGGACGTCCTACTGGCTGGGGAACCCTGGTCAGTAAGCTGCGGGAGATACGTCACCTTGTCGAAGCGGGCGTTAAGGTGAACGTTGAAGGAACCCAGACGGTTCTGACCACGTGGCAGAGCTTCTACGAATGGGCGCACGGCCGTTACCATATGCTTGAAGATGGTTACGACAGTTGGATAGGTGATGACGTGTCATAAAGGCCAGAGGGACAACGCAAACCTTAGGCGCAGTTTTTTTTCAATAGCAACAGCCCGCGCCACAGCCAACAAACTCAACCCGCTTGGGCGCAAGGCGTTAACAACTTTGACTCAGGCAAGTCGGCCAAGGCGATGGTCAGGCGTCTCGCTTAACACGTGTTGCAGTTGACGCTGGCGCGATGCCTCGGACGGCTACCATTTTGGTGAATGGCAAAGGCGTTGGCCAATCGCGCCAACGCACCTGACGGTGGCGTTAGCCCGCGGAAAATTGTACGGTTTTGCACCATGAGAACAGTGACAAATTACGATGACCCCCAATTGAATGACCTTCTGAATGTCGATCCCGAACATCCCCATATTCATGTGGTAGATATGCCATACCGGATTACATCCATTTGGCAAGATCATGATTGTGAAATTGGGATATGGGAGAGGGCCAGCCAAGTTGTCGCTTGGGCAGTCTTTCAGCCAGCATGGTGGAATCTGGATTTCGTTGTTCATTCAGCGCTGCGGGGTTCGGAAATAGAGCAAGAAATCTTCGCATGGGGGAAAGAACAGATGTTGAAGTATTCAAAGCGTGCAGGAGAAGAATTTTGGGGTTCGGTAGAACTATTCGAAGATACTCCGAATGCAGCCCAAACCATCAAAAATCTGGAGGCCGTTGGTTTTGCACCATTCGATTGGAGTATTATCCGCTTCGAACTTGATCTGTTTCAAGAATTGCCCCGGGCGCAGTTGCCTGGCGGCTATAAAATCCGGCCATTGCATGGCATGGGTGAAGTTCACACGTATGTAGATCTCCATCGAGCGGCTTTTGGCTCAGAAAAAATGACCTCTGACTGGCGCACGCGAATATTGAGACACCCCGCCTATCGTTCGGAGTTCGACCTGATTGTGGAAAATAGTGAAAATGCTCCAGTTGGCTTTTGTGTTTGTTGGCAACGAGGAAATGTTGGTCAAATAGAACCTTTAGGCGTTCACCCTGATTATCAAGGAATGGGTCTGGGTGAGGCGCTTGAGATCTCCGCCTGCCAAATTCTCAAAAGCGGCGGGGTAGATTTGATAAAAGTAGATCACGCCAGTTTTAACGAAAAGGCCATCGCCCTGTCGCTGAAAACAGGCTTTCGCCGAAGGAAAGAAGCCCGGCGCTATTATGTTGACGTTAACAACCAGGATGGCGATTCGCATGCGGGCTGACCCGGCGTGCAGTTGACCACCCTCCGCTGCGCTTTGGGCGGCAACTGACGCCGTCGTTAGGCATTCTCTTTTCTCATAGGAAAGAGCTTGATGAATTGAGTAAAAGGGTGTATCTTTGTTGTAGATACAAAAGGAGATACCTTATGCTCACAAAAGTTCAGAAATGGGGCAATAGTCTTGCCTTGAGAATTCCAAAAGCGTTTGCGCTCGATGCGCAATTGGAAAATGATTCGGCTGTTGAAATCTCATTCGTTGATGGTCAAATTGTCATCAAGCCAGTATCCACGCCCACTTGGACGCTGGAAAAATTGTTAGCTGGCGTTAATAGCGACAACATTCATCACGAAGCTGATACGGGCGATGCTGTAGGCAATGAAGTTTGGTGAACCTATGGCGTACATTCCGAATCGTGGTGATATTGTATGGATAACTTTCAATCCACAAGCTGGACATGAGCAAGCAGGGCGAAGACCCGCGCTAGTTTTGTCTCCGGCAGCTTATAATGGCAAGGTCGGTTTGGCGATTTTATGTCCGATTACGAGTCAAATCAAAAATTATCCCTTTGAAGTATTCATACCGGAGGGTTTGAAAATTGGTGGCGCGATTTTGTCAGACCAGATAAAAAGTCTTGATTGGAAAGCTCGACAAGTAGAGTTTGTGTGTAAGTTGCCATCTTCCACCCTCAATGAAGTTTTGCAGAAACTCGGCACTTTGATAGGTCAATAAAAACGGCAGGTTAGTTGCATAGAAGGGAAACGGCCGTCTTTCGTTAAAATCATGAGCAAGGCCTACTTTCGGGATAAGTCGAACGATAATAACCAACAAAAG
>CALFEW010000979.1 GCA_937958365.1 uncultured Chloroflexota bacterium
CGAAATTCCCAGCAACGCGGTCGTCGTCAGCCTCGTCGCCAACAACAGCCTGGTTCCCTGGCTAGAACAGGCCGCCGCCGATTTTAACGCCACAAAAACGGAAACGGCCGTTGGGCAGCCCGTCTTTGTCACGGTTCAGGGTCAGGAATCGGGCGATTTTATCGCCGACGTCACCGATACGGCCGTTAGCCTGCCCACGCTCTGGCTGCCAGACAGCCCGGTCTGGACCAACATCCTGGCCGACCAGGGCAATGACGCTTTTCAGGGCAGTTGCGTCAGCGTTGCCCAAAGCCCGCTGGTCATTGGCGTCTGGCGACCGGCGGCCGAATCGTTGGGCTGGCCGAGTTACGCCCTGGGTTGGCTCGATTTTGGTAGCCTGGCTCAAGACCCGGCGGCCTGGAACTATTACAGCGGCGGCGAATACGGCGAGAGCCTGCGCCTGAGCCACACCCATCCCGGCCTCTCCGGCGCGGGGGCCAGCACCCTGTTGGCCCTGGTGCAGTCCGCCGAACGCCAGACAGAAGCCGTGAGCGTGGACGAAATCAACCTGCCGATTGTCCAGGCGTCGGTAGGCGCGTTTGAGAGCGCTGTGGCTTATTTTGCCAGCGATCCATACACCCTGGCGCAGACGATGAAAGAGCGCGGTCCCGGTTATCTGGGCGCGGCCGTCATGTATGAAAGCGACGCCGTCAGCGGCGGTCAGGGCGAGATCGTGCCGATTTACCCGCTGGAAGGCACGTTTGTAGCGACGCATCCAGCCTGCATCAACCGGCAGGCTGCGGCCGAAGAACAGGAAGCGGCCGGGTTGTTTCGGGAGTATTTGTTGAGTGATGGCGGGCAGGCAACGGCCGTAACCCACGCCCTGCGCCCCGTCAACGCCAACGTCACCGTGGGCGCGCCATTGACCGCCGAAAACGGCGTAGACCTGGCTCAACCGGCCATCGTCTTCGGCGAACCGGGTGTTGACGCCATCTACGCCATTCAGGAGTTGTGGCAAAACGCCCGCAAAGACGTCAACCTGGTCATGCTGCTCGACACGTCCGGCAGTATGCGCGGCAGCAAGATGGAAAGTATGCGCGAAGCGGCCGTGCAGTTTGTGGAGCAAATGGGCAATGAAGACCGCCTGACGATCATCTCCTTCAACACGGAACCGTTTTTACTTATCGAAGGTGTCCAGGTAGGCCCGGCGCGCACCAAACTCACCGATGCCATTCGTGAATTGGAAGCTTCCGGGGACACGACGCTGTTCGACGCCATCGGCGACGGCGCAACCAGCATCAGCCGCACCAACGACCCGGCCATGACCAATGCCCTGGTCGTCTTGTCCGATGGGCAGGATACGCGCAGTTATCGCTATCGTTTTGATCAGGGCTTGATTGATTACGCCACCGGGAACAACACGACTATTTTCACCATCGCCTACGGTGACGACGCCGACCAAGGCGTCTTAGAGCAACTTGCCGTCAGCGGCAACGGCAACTTCTATCGCGGTGACGAAGCCAGCATCGCGGCAATTTATGAGGAAATGTCGGCCGCGTTTGGCGGCAGTGTGGGGGTTGGGCGCTAAAAACTTAAACCCGACGGGCTTCAGAAACCCGTCGGGTTTTCATCAGACTGCTAACTGCAACCTAAATACCAGCAGGGGTTGTCCTGCACGCCATTGATACGCACCTCAAAGTGAATATGTGGACCAGACGAGTTGCCGGTGTTGCCGCTCAGCCCGATGACGTTGCCTTTGTAAACAATCTGGCCGGGCGAGACGTTGATCCCGCTCAGATGACCGTAAAACGTCTCATAGCCGTTGCCGTGGTTCACCACGATCAGGTTGCCATAGCCGTACACGTTCCAGCCGGCAAAGGTGACAGTGCCAGTATCGGCCGCGTACACCGGTGAACCCTCACCCAAAGCAATGTCCAGACCCGGATGCCCATACCAGAAGTATTGGCTGAAGTTACGCCCACTCACCGGGTATTGGAACGACCCCGTACCGACGATCAGCGGCTTGACGCCACCGCCTTCACGGGATGTACCGCCGACCGAGGCCAGGTCGGGCGGATTCCAGACAAATACTTCGCGCACCGCACCGGGGATCATGATCTTGGTTTCCGGGTACAGTCGGTAAGGAAATTCCAGGTGGTTGTCTGCGTAAGCCACAATGTCTTCGACGGGAATGCCATACTGTTCGGCGATGTTTTCTAACGTATCGCCAGGCTGAACGTCGTGCAGCACGCCATCTATGGGCAGAATAATCAACTCGACGCCCGTTTGCAGCAAACTGGCTTCCTGGCTGAGTTGGGGATTGCCACCCAAAAGCGTTTCGGTCTTGATGCCAAAACGGTCGGCGATGCTGTTGGGGGTGTCGCCGCGTTCAACCACGTAGGTGGGGAAAGCGTGCGCGGGTTGCTGCCCCTGATAGGTGTGGGGATTGGGATTCGGGTTCAGGCTGTCGTCGCTGATGACCGGCAGATCGCCGGTGGAAAAATCATAGGCGACGGCCTGGTCGGTGGTGGTGGAGGCTGTGACGTTGGTGATTAACGATGGGGATGTGGAAACGGCCGTTTCACCTTCCGCTTCC
>CALFEW010000980.1 GCA_937958365.1 uncultured Chloroflexota bacterium
CCGCCGCATCCGTGAAAATCCGCGTCCCATTTCTTAAAAGTGCAAAGGTAGTGAGTTAATAAGCGACTGATTTTCTGTGATATTGGTGTAGAGTCAAGAGAACCGTCACTGCCGGGCATTACTTGCAAACAGCCGTTCGTTGCCTGTCTATTTTCGCTTTCCGCTAGAAAATCCGTGCTATAATCCAACGACAATTCTAGCCAATACACACATGGATTTGCTTTATGTCTACAACTTACGTCATCGTGGACGTGGAAACCACCGGCCTGGACCCGCAAAAAGACGCCATTATTGAAGTGGCGGCCATCACCTTGCGCGACCACGACATCCTGGATGAGTTCGCTTCGCTGGTCAACCCTCACCGCGACATCCCCCCCATGATCACCGGCATGACCGGCATTACCAACGAGATGGTTGCCGACGCGCCGACCATGTTCACCGTGCGCACGCGCCTGCGCAGCGTGCTGGGTGACTGCGTCCTGGTGGGCCACAACGTGGATTTTGACCTGGGTTTCCTGAATGAAGAGCGCCTGGGTGTGGGCAACCATCGCATAGATACCATCACGCTGGCATCCATTTTGGTCCCGGAAGCCGGGCGCTACGACCTGGAATCACTGGTCCATTTTCTGGATTTGCCCGACCCGAACGGCGGCCAAACCCACCGCGCTTTGGATGACGCCGAGCAGACGGTGGAACTGTTTTTAGCCCTGCGGGAACGGGCGCTGGCTCTGGAAATGTGGCAAATCGAAGAGATTATCCAGGCAGGACGGCGCATCTCCTGGCCGGAAACGCTCTTTTTTGAGGAGGCGCTGGCGGAAAAGGCGCGGTTGGCGTTTAGCGACGGCCGTTCCCATCCCACCTCTCAACGTCTACCCGAACTCTTCAGCCCGGAAAAACCGACAGGCCAAATCCCCGTGCCCCTGGAAAAAATGCAGCCTCTAGACGTGGATTTGATCGCCGGCATGTTGGAACCGGGCGGCAATTTCAGTCAGCTTTTCCCGGAATTTGAGTATCGCCCGCAGCAAGTGGAGATGATGACGGCCGTTGCCGACGCCTTTAACGATGGCAAACACACCCTGGTAGAGGCCGGTACGGGCACGGGCAAAAGTGTGGCCTACCTGCTGCCGGCAGCGTTCTGGGCGGTGCAAAACGGCCGTCGCGTCGTCGTTTCCACCAACACCATCAACCTGCAAGACCAGCTCATCAACAAGGATTTGCCCGAACTGCGGCGCGTGCTGCCCTTTGAACTGCGGGCGGCCATCCGCAAAGGGCGCAGCAACTACCTTTGCACGCGCCTGTTCCAGCAAATGCGCCACAACGGCCCCAGCAACGCCGACGACATGGTCCTCTACGCCCGCATTTTGCTCTGGCTGCCCCACAGCCAGACCGGCGACGTGGGCGAGATTGTGCTGCGCACGCCCGGTGAACGGCAGGCCTGGGCGCGGCTGAATGGCGAGAACAAGGTCTGCACCTCGGAACATTGCGCGCAGGCCCGCTGCCCGCTGCATCTGGCCCGAATGCGCGCCGAGCAGGCCCACATCATCATCGTCAACCACTCGCTGCTGCTGGCCGACATGGCCAGCGAAAACCATATTTTGCCGGTCTTCAAAGATTTGATCATTGACGAGGCGCACCATTTGGAAA
>CALFEW010000981.1 GCA_937958365.1 uncultured Chloroflexota bacterium
TACTCAACGCATCCATTTCAACGCGGTTTTTCTGCTCAATCATCGCTTTTTGCGCTTCGCGTTCCGCCTGGATGATGCTGATTGTGGCTTCGCGCTGCGCCTGCTGCGTGGCCTCCACCGTCTTGACGGCCTGCGCTGCTTCCTCGCGTTTCGCCAGGACCAGCAGGCGTTCTTGCTCGGCGTGTTCGCGCTCTTGTTCGGCATGAACCAGGGCAATCTGGCGCTGCTGATCAGACAACTCCAGCGTTTGCCGACGTGTCAGCTCGGTTGCCATCACCTCTTGCATCTTGCGCTCTTCCTGAATGGATAACTCCTGGTCCTTCTCAATTTCCAACAGCGCCACAGCCCGCTCTTTGGCGATGCGCGCCTGCTCCGACTTTTGCAGCTCTTCAAAGACTTGCTTGTCGGCCTGCGCTTTTTCGGTGGCTTCCATGGTGCGCACTTCGCGTTCTTGCGTGGCGGCGGCCAAAGCCAGGTCGCGGTCCAGGTCCAGCCGTTGGCGGGCGGTGTCGGTGTCGCGTTGTTTCATTTCGATTTCGGTCCGGCGCTCGATGTCGTTGCGTTCGCGCAGGGCTTGCTGGATGACCTGGGCGTTGGCGCGAGCTACCTGCGCGCCGAACACGTCGTCGGTGCCGAAGGAGCCTTGCCGGGCAGCGCGTAAGGTGAGGATGGAGACCGATTCCAGCATGAGGCCGTTCTCTTCCAGGTCGGTTTTGAGGCGATTTTGCACTTCCTCGATAAACTTTTCGCGTTCCTGGTGCAAACTCATCAGGGTGAAGGTCGCGGCCACGTCACGCAAGGCGCCGTCTAACTTGGCGTCTACGAGTTCCTTGACGGCGATCCCATCTACCTGTTTGCCGCCGATGGTGCGGGCGGCGTCTACGATGCCTTCGATGGTTGGGTTGACTTTGATGTAGAAGATGACCTTGATGTCGGCGTATTGTGGGTCTATGGTCAGCAGCGCCGTTTCGCCGGTGCGCTCGATTTCAATCGCCATGGTGTTCAGTTCTACCCAGGTGAGTTCGTGGATGGTGCGGAAAACCCAGCCGCCGCCGTTCATGACGACTTTGGGCGGCGCGGTGGCTTTGCCCAGGCCGCCGGTGCGCACGAAGGCGCGGTTGGGCGGCGTCTTGGTGTAACCGCGCAGGATGGACAGGAACAGGGTGACGCCGGCAAAGACGACGAGAATAAAGACGGCTAACGGGATGATATATTGCATGGTTCCTCCAGGAATTGAGCCACAGATTTCGCAGGTTTACGCAGATTTTTTTCGCTGGGTAAAGGGAAAGGCTGTGGTGGGTAAACGGCCGTTACCTCCGGCCTATCGGTACAACCGTGTAACGCTTCTTGAGCGGATCATACTCCACCAGGGCCACTTCCGTCTGGCTGCCAATCGGTTCAGCTTCGGCCGTGATGGCGAAGACGTTGATCTGCGTGCCGCCCTGGTCACGCACGCGGACGAGGCCATACACGCCATCAACGCGGGGGCTGATGACGGTTCCGCGCCGCCCGACCAGACCGGTGGCGGCCGTGGCGGTGGAGTTGATGGACGGCAAAGCGCGGCCAATCAGCCGGGCCAGGCGGGAGCTGATCAGGCTGCCGCCGACAAGGGCGATGAGCAGGGCGACGATGAAGGCCCAGGCGGGATAGGTGGGGAAAACGGCCGTAATCACACTATTCACCGTCCACCCCAAAATACCAATGCTGCCCAACAAAATAATCAAGACCACGAGCAAAGGCGCTTTGCCCACGCCCACAAAGGCGAGGACAGACAGCAGGTCTGGCAGGCCATCGGCGTCGGCGTCGGCGTCTATATCGCCATCCAGATCGGCGTCGGCGTCCAAATCTACGTCGGCGTCCAGGTCGGCGTCGAGATCAACGTCGGCGTCGAAATCGGCGTCCAGGTCGGCGTCGGCGTCGCCATCACCACCCAACCCGATAAGTTGGAGCGCCGTTAACACGCCGCAGAACAGGAGCATGAGGGTGAACGGCAGGTTATACCAGACAAAAATGGAGGCCAGGGTTTCAGTTAACATGGTGGTTGGCGTTGATCATGATAAGTTATACGGGCAAACGGCCGTCTACGTTGCGTCAGTTGGGGGGGAACGGCCGTTTCGCCTAACAATCCCCAACCTGTCTTCAGATTTTACCGTTTCTGTCCGTTTTAACCACTTGGGCGGGTGGGTAACGGCCGTTTACAGCCTGCCCAAACGACGCAAACGCCACACCAGAAACACGGTGATAAAAATGCCAATGCCGTTAATCACATAGAAGGTCAACGGATGAGAGCCTTGTGGCAAATAAACATTCATGCCAAAAATGGTTGTCAGAATGGTGAGGGGCAAACTTAACAGGGTGACAAGCGTGAGCAGCCGCACAACTTCATCAATGCGGTGTGAAGCCAGCGTATCGAGTGTGTCCGACAAACCGCCAATCACTTCGCCGTATTCATCAGCCATCAACCGCAACTGAGCCAGATGATCGCTGATGTCGCTCCAGTACAGATTCAGGTCTTCGTGGATGAAATCCCATTGCCCCCTTTCTAGTTCACGCATCACATCTATTTGCGGCCGAATGATGTGCCGCAACGCGATCACGTCGCGCCGGGCGATGGCGACATCGTGCAATATTTTAGGCGTGTCGGCGCCAAAGAGGTTTTGTTCGATCTGGCGGATGTTGTGGTTCACTTTTTGCAGAATAGGGTAGCAGTAGTTGACCAAAACGCTCAGCAGTTCATACAATAACGGACTGGCGCCGTGCGCCATCAACTCCTGACGCGCCTGGGGGTCGGTTTCCAGGCGGGCGAAAAGGGTGTTGAGGGGCTTTAATTCGCCTTGATGAGAAGTGATCAGCACGCCGCGTGTAATAAAGATGTCTACCTCGGCCGGATGGCAGATAAGCGAGGCGGCGTCCCAACGAGGAAATTGGGTGACGATGAACAGGTAATCGTCGTAATGGTCTAGCTTGGGAAACTCGGCGGGGGTCAGGCAGTCGCCGAGATTCAGCGGGTGAAGCTGCGGGTAACGCTGACCGAGTTCGTCTATGTCGGCTTGCGTGGGACGGACGATATTGGTCCAGGTGACACGGTCGGTTGTGATGATGGAAGTTGCCATGCGGTTGATCTTAATGGAGAAGGGAAGGGTTGTCCAGTGGGAGCGGTCGCACTTCAGTAGACATTTAAGGTTCTCTGGATGGGTTGGATGGGTTGGTTAGTTGGATGGTTGGTTTCCAGCCAACTAACCAACCATGTGGAACAATCATGAAAGATGTTATCTCCGACATAGACAGGTGGCAGCAAGACGGGTCGCCGATTGCGTTGGCGACGGTGGTGCAGACGTGGGGGTCGGCCCCGCGCAAGGTGGGCGCAAAGATGGCGCTGACGCCCGACGGCCGTATCACAGGTTCGGTCTCTGGCGGCTGCGTGGAAGGCGCGGTCTTCGATGAAGCTGTGGCGGCGCTGGCGAGCGGCCGGCCGCGTCTGCTGCACTTCGGCGTGGCCGACGAGACGGCCTGGGACGTGGGGCTGGCCTGCGGCGGCACGATTGAACTGTTTGTGGAGCCGCTGGCTACGGCCGTTTACGCCTTCATGCGTGACCTGATCGCCAGGGATGGGGCGGGTACGGCCGTTACCGTCATTCGCGGCCCGGAGGAACTGTTGGGGCGCAAGCTGGCTGTTAGCCGGGCTGGCGGCAAAGTGGGCACGCTGGGAGATGCGGCGCTGGATGAACAGGCAACGGCCGTAGCCCTCAGCGCCGTCCACTCCCACCGCGTCCAGCTTACCGACGAGGTGGAACTGTTTCTGGACGTGGTACGCCCCGCGCCTTCGCTGGTGATGGTCGGCGGGGTGCATATTGCCGTGGCCCTGACCAGTCTGGCGAAAACGCTCGGCTACCACACGGTCGTCGTGGACCCGCGCCGGGCGTTTGGCAGCGCGGCGCGTTTCCCCCACGTAGACGAATTGATTCAGGCCTGGCCGGACGAAGCATTTGGGCTGGTGGAATTGACGGAGGAAACGGCCGTGACCCTGCTGACCCACGACCCCAAAATTGACGACCCGGCGCTAAAAATCATCCTCAACAAGCCGGTGTTTTACGTGGGTGCGCTGGGCAGCCGCAAAACCCACGCCAAACGGGTGGAACGGCTGCGCGGCTATGGGCTGAGCGAAGCGCAAATCAACCGCATTCACGGCCCCATCGGGCTGGACATTGGCGCGAACACCCCCGAAGAAATTGCGCTTTCCATCCTGGCGCAAATCGTCAAAACCCGTGGGGAAGCGGGGTAGCCGTGTTCCGTAATCCGTGTTCCGTGTTCCGTAATCCGTGAAGCGCTACTTCTGGCAAACGCCATCTGAATACGGAATACGGATTACGGTATACGGATTACGGCACACGGTCACCAGGCCCAATCTAGACTAGGCGACCACCCCTTCCGGTTCGCCCACGTCCACCACGTCAAAGGTCAAACGGCCGTTCTCCACATCAACCACCACATGATCGCCGTCGCGGATTTGCGCCTGAATGAGTTTCAGCGCCAATGGGTCCACAATTTGCTTTTGCAGCACACGCTTTAACGGCCGTGCCCCATACACCGGATCATACCCCTCCTCAATCAACACATCCGCCGCCGCGTCCGTCAGGGCAATGGTCACGTGGCGCTTCGCCAGCAAATCGCGCACCCGCGCCAACTGAATGTCGGCAATGGCCCGCAGTTGCGCCTTTTCCAGCCGGTGGAACAGCACAATCTCGTCCACGCGGTTCAAAAACTCCGGGCGGAAGTGACTGCGTAACGCACCCATCACCCGCTCGGCCATCACCGCCTCATCGCTGGCGTCCAGAAGGTACTGGCTGCCGACGTTGCTGGTCATGATGATGACCGTGTTGCGGAAATCTACGGTGCGACCCTGGCCGTCGGTGAGACGGCCGTCGTCCAGCACTTGCAAAAAGACGTTAAACACTTCCGGGTGGGCCTTCTCGATTTCATCGAACAGGACGACGGCATACGGCCGTCTACGCACCGCTTCCGTGAGCTGCCCGCCTTCGTCGTAGCCCACATAGCCGGGCGGCGCGCCAATCAGCCGGGCGACGGTGTGGCGCTCCTGGTATTCGCTCATGTCAATGCGCACCATGTTGCTCTCGTCGTCGAACAGGAATTCGGCCAGCGCCCGCGCCAGTTCCGTCTTACCCACGCCGGTCGGCCCCAGGAAGATGAAGCTGCCGATGGGCCGGTTGGGGTCTTGCAGGCCGGAACGGCTGCGCCGCACGGCCGCCGCCACCGCCTGAATCGCCTCCTCCTGCCCCACCACGCGGGTGTGCAGCCGGTCGGCCATGTAGACCAGCTTTTCCATCTCGCCTTCCAGCAGTTTGGTGGCCGGAATGCCCGTCCACTTGGCGACAATGTGGGCGATGTCTTCGGCGTCTACTTCTTCTTTCAGCAGCGCGCCGCCTTGTTGCAGTTCGTTCAGCCGGGTGGTGGCCTTTTTGAGCGATTGCTCCAGGGTGTGGAGACGGCCGTATTGCAATTCCGCCGCCTTCTGATAATCCATCTCCCGCTGCGCCTGCTCGATGAGTACCCGCGCCTGATCCATCTCTTCTTTGATGGTTTGCACCTGGACGATGGCCTCTTTTTCCGCCTGCCAGCGCGTCGCCAGGGCGTTGCTCTGCTCTTTCAGATTCGCCAGCTCTTCTTCCAGCTTTTCCAGCCGCTCTTTGCTGGCCTTGTCCTTCTCTTTTTTCAGCGCCTCACGCTCGATTTCCAACTGCATGATGTCGCGGTCTACTTCGTCCAACGCCTGCGGCTTGCTGTCTATCGCCATGCGCAGGCGGCTGGCGGCTTCGTCCACCAGGTCAATGGCCTTGTCGGGCAGGAAGCGGTCGGCGATGTAGCGATGGCTCAACGTGGCGGCGGCAATCACCGCGCCATCGGTGATGCGCACGCCATGATGCACCTCGTAACGCTCCTTCAGGCCGCGCAAAATCGAAATCGTATCTTCCACCGATGGCTCGCCGACGAAAACGGGCTGGAAGCGCCGCTCCAGCGCCGCGTCTTTTTCGATGTATTTGCGGAATTCATCCAGCGTCGTCGCGCCGACGGCGTGCAGTTCGCCCCGCGCCAGCATTGGTTTGAGCATGTTGCTGGCGTCCATGCTGCCCTCGGCCGCGCCCGCGCCAACCAGGGTGTGCATCTCGTCAATGAAGAGGATGATTTGCCCCTCGGCCTCCTGAATTTCTTTCAGGACGGCCTTGAGCCGCTCTTCAAATTCGCCGCGATATTTGGCCCCGGCGACCAGCGCGCCCAAATCCAGCGCGACCAATCGCTTGTCCTTCAGACCCAGCGGCACGTCGCCGCGCACGATGCGCTGCGCCAGCCCTTCGGCGATGGCCGTCTTGCCGACGCCCGGCTCGCCGATGAGGACGGGGTTATTCTTGGTGCGGCGGCTGAGAATCTGGATGACGCGGCGGATTTCCTCGTCGCGGCCGATGACGGGATCGAGTTTGCCACGGCGCGCTTCCTGGGTGAGGTCACGGCCGTATTTTGCCAATGCCTCGTACTGTGCCTCCGGATTCTGGCTGGTCACGCGCTGCGAGCCGCGCACAGCGGCCAACGCCTGCATGATGCTGTTGTAATCCACGCCCTGCCGCGCCAGCAGGTCGCGGATGCGGCGCGGCGCTTTGGGCTGGGCCATCGCCATCAGCAGATGCTCGGTGGAGGTGTAGTCGTCCTTCATGCTGGCGGCAATGTCTTGCGCCTCTTGCAGCACGTTCTGCAAATCGCGGCTCGTGCCCACCTGCACCGACGAGCCGGTGGCGCGGGGCATCTGGTTCAGCGCCTGTTCGACGACCTGCCCCAGCATGGCC
Source organism: uncultured Chloroflexota bacterium (assembly GCA_937958365.1). Taxonomy (GTDB): domain Bacteria; phylum Chloroflexota; class Anaerolineae; order Promineifilales; family Promineifilaceae; genus Leptovillus. The sequence goes on from CALFEW010000981.1 coordinate 6,855, forward strand.
GGGTCCACGCCGATGCGCTTGAGGACGGCCGGCACGACGCCGCCTTCCTGGGCCATCAGCACGTGCAGCACATGTTCCGGCTCAATGGCCGGGTGATTGTGTGTTTCAGCCAGAGTTTGCGCCTCGTGGATGGCTTCCTGGCCTTTTTGGGTGAATTTGTCAATTCTCATAGTATCTTCGACCTGTTTCTTTCATTTTGTGGCTATTCGCACTCCTGTATTGTGCCTTTTTTGCGTCAGAAATGGATTAGAAAGCCATAAGAGGGACGTTGGCGACGGGAGGAGATTAGAGACTGGAGATGGACCAGCCGCTAAAGTCTGCACGGCCGTAAGCAACATGTAATATCCACCTCATCTTTTTGTAAGGAGTTGCCTCTATCTTGCTTCTCATGCCTACATTGAAAGGAGTTGTGAACATGAAAAACATTGGGGTTTTGCTGATAACCGGGATGGTGTTGATTGTCCTGGCGGCTTGTGGCGGTGGCACGGCCGTTTCTGAGCCAACAGTGGGCGAGAGTGGAGGGGGAGATACGGCCGTTATAGCTGCTGAACCCATGCCCGACCATACCGACGACATGACGATGGAAGACGAATCCGAGCAAACCATGTCCGAGGAAACCATGTCTGAGCAAAATGACACTATGACAGCAGTAGAAACCGGCACGGAATCCACCGATGGCGAAATGACCGAATCTAGCATGGATGCCATGGCCGAATTACCCACCTGGCAAACCCTCCCGCTCATAGACGCCAACAGCGGCCAAACCTTCACATTGAGCGACCTTGCCGGAAAAACGGTTTTTGTCGAACCGATGGCGACCTGGTGTACCAACTGCCGCCAGCAGTTGGGCAATGTGGCGCAAATCCGCCAGCAGTTCGGCGACGACGTGGTCTTTATCGGCCTCAGTTTGGAGACCAACCTGAATCCTGCCGACCTGGCTGCTTACGCCACCAATCAGGGCTTCGACTGGACTTTTGCCGTGATGACGCCGGAAATGCTGCAAGCCCTGGCCGACACGTTTGGCCGCACCATCACCAACGCGCCCTCTACGCCCCACTTCATCATCCGCGCCAATGGCAGTTATACTGATCTGATAACAGGCATTGATTCGCCGGATCAACTTGTCCGGTTCATTCAGGACGCCCAAAGCTAACAGCCATGAATCAGTTATTTGAAGCGTTCATTTTGGGCAACAGCGCCATCCTGACCAATGTGTGCATCCTGCCACTTTATCCTGGGCTGATTGCTTTTATGGCCGGTAACGTCAGCGCGCAAAAAGCGAGCAAATGGTTGGGGTTGATGGTATTGTTGGGGGTGTTGAGTTTGATGACGGCCGTAGGCGCGCTTCTGTACCTGTTCCAACAATCATTCAGCGTCATTTTGCCGGTCTTGCTGCCCATCATCTATACGGTCATCATCGGCCTGGGTATGCTCATGTTGTTTGGCCGCAACCCATTCAATCGTCTGAGTTCCATGCAGGCTCCCCTGCTGCGTAACCCTTACGTGGCCGCCTACGTTTACGGCCTGCTTCTAGGACCCATGACGTTACCTTGCGCCGGTCCCATCATTCTGAGCGCCTTTTTGTTAAGCGCCGGCAGCTTCACCGGTTTGGCGGATGGCTTGTTGTACTTTTTTGCCTTTGGCCTGGGTTTTGGCTGGCCGCTGGTGGTTCTACCTCTGCTCGCCATGCCTCTGCAACGCCGCTTCACCCAATGGACCACACACAACCACACGTTACTCACCCGCGTTTCTGGCATTTTGTTGGTGGCCATTGGCCTGTTAGGCATTTACGTTGATTTGTTACCAAACGTCTGATCATAACGATCCTACCAGACCAAAGCGTTGTGAATAGAAGAGGAACAATGAAGTCAAATGAGTGTTCCTTGAAGGTTTGATGAATATTACTAAATAACTAGATGAATTTAGTGACAAGCGAAACTAAATTGTGTATTATACTGGTAAGCTTGATGAGGTTAGGGTTGAGGGAAAATTCCTCCCCCCCAAAAACTGGCACGAGAGAAACGCGACTGGAACACCTGAATTGAGCTTAGGGTAATGTTTCCCCTCCCTCAACCCTTGACATTGCCCGCTAGTCCATGCACCGCCCTCCTGGTGCATGGACGCCGAAAACATTACCGCCCTCTCCCCCAGAGGGCGGTTTTCGTTTTAAACCACTGGAAAATCGGCAAAACTATGGTTGATGGCAACCTTGTCGCCAGACACGGCCGTCACGAGCCAACAATTCATCCGCCTCCACCGGGCCTGAACTGCCCGGCTCATAGTCAACCATCGCTGGCGCTCCTTCCGTTTCCCAACCCATCAAAACAGGATCAATAAGCTGCCAGGCCGCTTCAATCCCGTCACTGCGCGTAAAAAGGGAAGCATCCCCGCGAATGGCATCCAACAGCAGCCGCTCATAGGCGTCCGGCAGCGAATTGCCCTTGAACGACGACTGGTAATGAAACTCCATATCCACCGATTGCGTCACACGCTCGTCGGGCACTTTGGCCTCAAACTTGAGATGAATCCCTTCATCCGGTTGGATACATATAGACATAATATTAGACGTAAAGTCGCCATCATCCAACCCTTCAAACATGAGGTGCGGCGGCTTCTTGAATTGGACGACAATTTCGGAGTTTTTTCTGGGTAGCGCTTTGCCGGAGCGTAGATAAAATGGCACGCCCTGCCAGCGCCAATTGTCCACATAAAGCTTTAGAGCGGCGTAAGTGGCCGTCTGCGATCCTTCGGCCACACCCTCGGCCGTCCGGTAGCCGACGTACTGCGCCCGCACTGTGTCGGCCAGGGCTATGGGCCGCACGGAGTTGAGCAGCTTCACTTTCTCGTTGCGCACCGCATCGGCGGCAAAAGAAGCAGGGGGTTCGATGGCAACCAACGACAACAACTGCATCAAGTGATTTTGAAACATGTCGCGCATGACGCCGGCCTGGTCGTAATAACCGGCCCTGTGGCCCACGTCCACGCTTTCCGCTACGGTAATCTGCACGTTGTCTATGTAGTTACGATTCCAGATGGGTTCAAAAATGGTGTTGGCAAAACGAAAATAGAGGATGTTTTGCGCGGTTTCTTTGCCCAGGTAATGGTCTATGCGATAAATTTGACGTTCACGGAACACGCCATGAACCGCCTCGTTTAGCTCTTGAGCCGAGGCCAGGTTGTGACCAAACGGCTTTTCGATGACGACGTGCCGCCATCCAGAATCGGGTTCACGCGCTAAGCCTGCATTGCCGAGGTTTTTGATGATGGGCACAAAAAAATTGGGCGCGGTTGCCAGGTAATACAGGCGATTGGTGGGACCATCTTCCAGGTTGCCCAGGTAAGCGCGGAGATTTTCAAAGTCAACGGCCGTTGCCAAATCGCCACGAAAATACCAGATACGCGATTGGAACGTCTGCCAATCAGCTTCGTCAAACGCATCAACCGCAAACGCATTCATTCCTGCCAGCAAATGCTGGCGAAAATAATCGTGGGTCCAGTCGCGGCGGGCAAAACCAACAATGTTAAAAGCCGGCAGCCGCCCTTTGCAGAAAGAGCTAAAAAGCGCCGGGATCAATTTTCGCTCGGTCAGATCGCCCGTCGCGCCAAAGATGACAATGGTAATCGGATCGTTTGTGTCCACGTATCAGGTTTTCCTCTCATCCACTCCATCCAGAAGAACGGGATGCTTCGCTCCGAAGACTCCGCTCAGCATGACGATGCAGGGTAAATTTGTAAAGAAGATGTTTCGTTCGATGAACCATGCCGAAACAAGCTATGTTTTCAGGCGTCATACGTGGTGGCCGTAACGTTGCCGCCCCCGCCGGTCCAATTGGTATGGAAAAATTCGCCTCGCGGTCGGTCTACGCGCTCGTAAGTGTGCGCGCCAAAGTAGTCGCGTTGGGCCTGGAGTAGATTGGCGGGCAGCCGTTCGCGGCGATAGCCATCGAAAAAGGAGAGGGCGCTGGACAGCGCCGGAACAGGCACGCCTGATTCGGCGGCGGTAGCCACCACGCGCCGCCAGGCAGCCTGAGCCGACAAGACTTGCTCTTTGAAGTAAGGAGCAAGCAGCAGGTTGGTCAATTGCGGATTCTCTCCGTAAGCGGCTTGGATATTGTCTAGAAACGCGGCGCGGATGATGCAGCCTTCGCGCCACATGAGGGCGATGCCGCCATAGTTGAGATGCCAGCCATATGCCTGGGAAGCGGCGCGGAAGAGCATGTAACCCTGGGTGTATGAGATGATTTTGGCGGCGTAGAGCGCTTCGCGCAGGTCGTCGAGGAAAGCGTTTTTGTCTCCGGTGAACAACGCGGGGGCCGGGCCGGGAAGCACGGCCGTTGCCGCCACGCGCTCATCTTTCAACGTCGAGAGGAAACGGGCAAACACCGCTTCGCCGATGAGGGTGAGCGGGATGCCCTGTTCCAAAGCGGCAACGGCCGTCCACTTCCCCGTCCCCTTTTGCCCCGCAGAATCCAGAATTTTGTCTATCATGGGCGCGCCATCTTCGGCCCGGACGGCCAGAATCTCGGCGGTAATCTGAATCAGGTAAGAGTCCAGTTTGCCCCGGTTCCAATCGGCAAAAATGCGGCCCATTTCTGCCGGAGTCAGGCCCAATAGACTGCGCATCAAATCATAGACTTCACCGATCAACTGCATGTCGCCATACTCAATGCCGTTGTGAACCATTTTCACAAAATGGCCGGCCCCATCTTCGCCGACCCAATCGCAGCAAGGCGTGCCATCGGCCACTTTGGCGGCAATCGCCTGGAAAATTTCTTTGATGTGCGGCCAGGCGGCCGGCGAACCGCCAGGCATGAGCGAAGGGCCGTGCCGCGCCCCTTCTTCGCCGCCGGAGACGCCGCTGCCGACAAACAGAAAGCCCTGCGCCTCCAGCGCCTGCGTGCGGCGCGTGGTATCCTGGTAATTGGAATTTCCGCCGTCAATGAGGATGTCTCCGGCTTCGAGGTGGGGTAAAATCTGCGTGATTACCTCATCAACCGGCTGACCGGCCTTTATCATTAACATCACGCGGCGGGGTCTTTTTAGCTTACTGACCAATTCGGCAATAGAATAAGCGCCTAAAATAGCGCTCCCTCTGGCGTTGCCCGATAAAAATTCCTCTGTTGCGTCCGCCGTGCGGTTATAAACAACCACCGTAAAGCCCTGGTCGTTCATGTTGAGGGCTAAGTTTTGCCCCATCACGGCCAGACCAATTAAGCCGATGTCGGCCGTTTCCTGGTTCATGTCGTTCATCAATCAACGCTCCTTGGTTTGTTGGATCAGAAAGCGCGTGTGAAGCGTTTCTGGGGAGTCGGTTGGTTGGCGTGCTTGCCAACCGGCCAGTTTATTGGACGTGGTGGTGTGGTGGGTTGTGGTGTGATGAAATTATTGACGGCCGTCCATTTTTGCAGCCTGGCCTGTTTAACCCACTGAAGAGGCAATCTATGAGCATCGTTATGGTAAAGATATGATCTATGGCATTTACCACACGCCCCTCATGGTATACTCTTGAAGAAGTCTTACGCCATCGCAGTTTACTTCCGAGATAGTTTACCCCAGAATAAAAATAATGCGTGAACCCATCCTGCCAGGCGTTATATGATTAACAAAATGGATAGAAAAGGCCCCATCATTGGGGCGCACCACAAGAGAGGAGTACCTGATGGTCATTAACTTTGGACGCGACGTTTGTGGAGATTTAGCCAACACCGAACGGCGTGAATGGCTGGTGACAAATGGCATTGGCGGATTTGCCTCCGGGACAATTGCCGGCTTGCTGACGCGCCGTTATCACGGCCTGTTGTTTGTGCCTTTGCAGCCACCCGTCGGGCGTATGCTGCTGGTTTCCAAGCTGGAGGAAACGGCCGTTTACGCCAACCACACTTACCCCCTGTATATCAACCGCTGGACGGGCGGCGTCCTGAAACCCAACGGCTACCATTACCTGGAACAATTTCAGCTAAAAGGCACAACGCCGGTTTGGACTTTTGCCTTTGCCGATGCCTTGTTGGAAAAACGCATCTGGATGCAGCAGGGAGCAAACACCACCTACGTCCAATATTTGCTCCGCCGGGCCACAGAACCACTGCAACTTACCACCCGCGTGCTGGTGAACTATCGCAATTACCACAACAACTCCCGCGCTGACGGCTGGGAAATGAAAATTGACCCTATCAAAAAAGGGCTTAAAGTCACCGCCTATGACGGGGCCGTGCCCTATTATTTGTTGAGCGACCGGGCAACGGCCGTGCCGCAGCATGATTGGTATCGCCGCTTTTTCCTCATGCGCGAAGCCAACCGGGGCCTGGACGCCATTGAAGACCACCTGCACGCCGGAGATTATGAGATCACTTTACAGGCCGGCGAATCAGTGACGTTTGTATTTAGCACTGAAACGACGCCTAATCTGAATGGCGCGGCTGCCTACGCCGAACGCCAACAATACGAAACCTCTTTATTGGCGAAAGCCAACAACAATTGCTCCGACCCGCTGTTCAAGCCGTACATTGATCAGTTGATCCTGTCCGCCGACCAATTTGTGGTGAAACGGCCGTTACCCACCCGACCCAACGGCCGTTCCATCCTCGCCGGCTACCACTGGTTCAGCGATTGGAGCCGCGACACCATGGTCGCGCTGCCCGGTTTGCTGCTCACTACCGGCCGTTACGAAGACGCCGCCATGATTTTGCGCACCTACGCCTACTTCATAGACCAGGGCATGTTACCCAACCGCTTCCCCGATGGCGCCGAAAAGCCCGAATACCACGCCGTAGACGCCACCCTTTGGTATTTTGAAGCCATCCGCGCCTACTACACCGCCACCCAGGACATCCATCTCGTCCGCGAACTCTATCCGGTGCTGCAAGACATCATCGCCTGGCACCAGCGCGGCACGCGCTACAACATCGGCGTAGACCAGACCGACGGCCTGCTTTTCGCCGGTGAAGCAGGGCATCGCCTCACCTGGATGAACGCCGAAGCCGCCGAATGGGTCGTCACGCCGCGCATCGGCAAACCGGTAGAAGTCAACGCGCTCTGGTATAACGCCCTGTCCATCATGGCCGAATTCGCCGCCATACTCGGTTATGAAAGCCCCAATTACCAGGAAATGGCCGTCAAAGCCAAAACCGGGTTTGCCCGCTTTTGGAATACGGAACGCAACTACTGCTTCGACATCATAGACGTGCCCGGCCAGGACGGGCAAACGTCCAACGACGCCCGCCTGCGCCCCAATCAACTTCTGGCCGTCTCCCTACCCTACAGCCCGCTCTCGCCGGAACAACAAAAGGCCATCGTGGACGTTTGCAGCCGCCACCTGCTTACCTCGCACGGTTTGCGCACACTCACCGGCAGCGATCCCGGCTACATCGGCAGCTATGGCGGCGACGAACGGCAGCGCGCCGCCGCTTATCATCAGGGCACTGTTTGGAGCTGGTTGATTGGACCGTTTGTCCAGGCGCATCTACGGGTTTATAATGACAACGAACAGGCACGCACCTTCCTGACCCCGCTATTCCATCACCTTTCAGATTATGGAGTAGGCAGCATCAGCGACGTGTTTGATGGCGACCCGCCCTTCACGCCGCGCGGCTGCATTGCCAAAGCCTGGAGCGTCGGCGAACTTTTGAGAGTTTGCCAGGCCACGTTTACGGCCGTAAAGACTGAAGACTAATACCCGTAGCCCGTAACCCGTATTCCGTATTCCGTAGGTAGCGCCTACGGAATACGGGTTACGGAATACCAAATACGGCTCCCATCCCTACCTTTAGAGATTGATATGCAGCAGCTATTCCTAAACAAACTAGAAGAACGCTTCATCCGCTACGTACAAATTGACACGCAAAGCGATGAGCAAGGCGCGGGCGTCCCCAGCACGCAGAAACAGTTCGATTTGTTACGGCCGTTAGCCGACGAACTGCGCGCCCTCGGCGTGGCCGACGTGATCCTGGCCGATCGTGGTTTTGTGATGGGCACAATTCCGGCGACAGTAACGGCCGTCAACATACCCACGATAGCCTTTCTGGCCCACGTAGACACCGCGCCGGCCTTCAGCGGCACGGCCGTTCAACCCATCATCCACCGCCGCTACGACGGCCGTCCCATCACCCTGCCCGACGACCCCACCCAGGTCCTCAACGCCGCCAATTCGCCCGAATTGGCCGGTAAAATCGGCGAAGACGTCGTCACCGCCAGCGGCCTGACGCTGCTGGGAGCCGACGATAAAGCGGGCGTCGCCATCATCATGACCCTGGCCGAACACCTGCTGGCCCACCCAGAAATTCCACACGGCCGTATCCGCATCTGCTTCACCCCCGACGAAGAAATCGGCCGGGGCGTGGGCTACCTGAACCTGGACGACCTGGCCGCCGACGTGGCCTACACCCTGGACGGCGGCGACGCCGGCGAAGTGACCTACGAAACCTTCTCCGCCGACAAAGCCATCGTCAAAATTACCGGCGTCTCCACCCACCCCGGCACGGCCAAAGGGGTGCTGGTGAATGCCCTGACGCTGGCCTCCAACCTGATCCAGCTTCTACCACAAGCCACCGATACGCCGGAGACGACAGACGGCCGTGAGGGATTCATCTTCCTGCACAAACTGCAAGGCACAGCCGCCGCCGCCGAACTGCAATTCATCCTGCGTGACTTCGAGGTCGAAGGTTTGCAAGCCTATGGCGACCAGATTCGCGCCGCCGCCCAACACATCCGGGCCACCGAACCCCGCGCTCAGATTGATGTCGCCATCACGCCGCAATACCGCAACATGCGCTACTGGCTGGAACAAGACAAAACCCCCGTAAACATGGCCGTCCGCGCCGTAGAAAGAGCCGGTATCCCGCTCATCATCCGCCCCATTCGCGGCGGAACCGATGGCTCCTGGCTCACCGCCAAAGGGCTGCCCACGCCCAACCTGTTCACCGGCATGCACAACTGCCACGGCCCGCTGGAATGGGTGACGCTGCAAGACATGGCCCGCGCCACCGAAGTTTGCGTCCACCTGGCCCAAATTTGGGCGGAAGCCGCCTAAATCTTCCGAAAGCAAAACACTCCCCGGCGCTGCCCATGCGCCGGGGGACTCAATCCCACCTGTTTACCCCCAAACCCAGGAGAAGGACATGAACCCAACGATTGATCCGAACTACACGCGGCAAACGCTTGTGGACCTGGTGCAGATCAACTCCGTCAATCCTGACCTGTCGCCCGATGGGGCCGGGGAAGCGGTGATTGGCGCTTACGTGGCCCAGGCGCTGCAAACAATGGGGTTGGCCGTCACCACTTACGATCTTGGTTCGGGGCGGATGAACGTGGTCGGGACGCTGAAAGGAACGGGGCACGGCCGTTCGCTGCTCCTCAACGCCCACATGGACACGGTGGGCGTGGGCGGCATGGCCGATCCGTTTGGCGCAGTGGTGCGCGACGGCCGTCTCTACGGCCGTGGCGCGCAAGACATGAAAGGCAGCCTGGCGGCCATGATGGGCGCTGTCAAAGCGCTGGTAGACAGCGGCGTAAAGTTGGCAGGGGATGTGCTGTTAACGGCCGTAGCCGATGAAGAGTACGCCAGCATCGGCACAGACGACCTGGTGCGCCACGTCACCGCCGACGCGGCCATCGTCACCGAACCCACCGACCTGCACCTCTGCCGCGCCCATCGCGGCTTCGTCTGGCTGAACGTGGAAACCACCGGCCGCGCCGCCCACGGCAGCCGTTACAAAGACGGCATAGACGCCAACATGCACATGGGGCGCTTCCTGGTGGAACTGGAAAAACTGAGCCAGGAACTCATCCAACGGCCGTCGCATCCCCTGGCCGGGCCGCCATCGCTGCACGCCTCGCTGCTGCAAGGCGGCAGCGAAATCAGCGTTTACGCCGCCCGCTGCCTGCTGAAGGTGGAACGACGCACCATCCCCGGCGAAACGGTGGCCCAAACCACCGCCGAACTACAAACGATCATTGACCGGTTGGCCGCGGCCGACCCGGCTTTCCAGGCGACTGTCCAACCATTTTTCGACCGCGACCCCTTTGAAGTGGCCGCCACAGCGCCGATCATTGGCGCGTTGGAAAAGGCGATCACGGCCGTGCGCCGCCAGCCGCCCAACCATACCGGCGCCACTTTCTGGACCGACGCCGCCATTCTGGCCGCCGCCGGCATAGACACGGCCGTTATCGGCCCCATTGGCGCCGGTTTGCATAGTGATGAAGAATGGGTTGAGGTACAATCAGTCCTCGATCTGGCGCAGATTTTGGCGGAAACGGCCGTCACCTTCTGCGGATAAAAGCTACAAGCTACCAACTAACAACTACCAACTGCCTATGACACAACAACGCCGTATCAATCAACAAAAAACGGCGCGCCGTCGCCAGGAAATGCGCGCCAGCCTGTTATTGCCCATTGGCATCACCTTTGTGGTCTGGCTGGCGGGGTTGGTGGCCTATCTGCTGCTGCCGGGGCAGTTCTACGCTGTCGTTACCCTGCTCGTCGGCGTGGGGATGTTGATTTTTTTGTTTATCTGGACGCGCAACGCCACGCCGCGCGTGCGCCAACTGGCTATCTTGCTGGCTATTCCGGCGCTCATCGGCATTGCCCTGGGCATGGTCTATGGCAGCGCCGGCTACACCTTGTTGGGTGTGGGCTTTTCCATGCTCTTGCTGTTCGTGCAGCGCTTCATTGACACACCCATCTCGTTTCGTTTCGCCTCGCGCCAATTTCAGAACGGCAACATCGAAACCGCCCTGGACCTCGTCAATCGCGCCATCAACGCCCGGCCCGATTTCTGGCAGTCGTATCAACTTCGCGCCCTGATTTACCTGACCAAACTGGATTTTTTGCGCGCCGAAAAGGATGCCCAGGCGGCCATAGACCGCAACCCCAAGGCTCATCCCGCCTATAACACGTTGGGGCAGGTTTATCTGGCCCAGGAACGTTTTGCCGAAGCCGCCGACGTGTACGGCCGTGCCCTGGATTTAGCGCCCGACTATGCCCTGTACTACTACCACCTGGGTCTGGCGCAATACCGCCTGGGTCAATATGATCCCGCCGCCGACTCGCTGGCTTCCGCCACCCAAAGCACCATGCCCATCATCGAATACGATCTGCAAACTTACTACTTCCTGGGGCGCAGCCTGGAAGCGATGGGCGAAGCCGACCTGTCCGTGGAAGCCTTTACAGAAATGGCAAAATTTGCCGATGGGCTGTGGCCACTGAAACGACAACTGGAAAATCAACCCGACTACCCTCACCTGGCTCGTATGCGCGCTGACCTGACCGACCTGGAAGGACGACTGCCCGCGACAAGCGCCGATGAGACAACAAAATCCAACGCTTAGGAATTCGTTATGCAACTTTATATGATTCGCCATGGGCAAAGTTATGTCAATTTACCAGATTGGGACAAAGGCAATACCGACGAGGGATTGACCGAATTGGGCCATCAACAAGCGGCCGCTCTGGCAAAATGGCTGCCCGCCCGCCTGCTGCACATAGATGGCCTGTACGCCAGCACGATGAAACGCGCCCGTGAGACCGTTGCGCCTTTGGCGAAAGCGTATGGCCTGCCGGTCCAATTTGATGACCGCCTGCGCGAAATTGGCAACAACCGTCTGGACCACACACCCTGGCCGAGTGATGAATTGCCGGAATACAGCGATTATTGGGGATCGGAACGGCCGTTTTCCTCCATCACCCCCCACTATGACAACGGCGAAAGCCTGATGCACTCCCGCGTGCGCGTGGGCATGTTCATCGAAAGCTTGATCGAGCGCCACCGTACCCAGATTGTCGTGGCCGTTTGCCACGGCGGCGTCATCGAGATGGCCTATGACCACGTCTTCAACATCGGGCCGTGGCGGCGCTGCGAAGTATGGACAAAAAATACCGGTATCACCCGCTTCGAGCTGGTAGAACACCCCGCCCGCGAAACGTGGCGGCTCCACTACCACAGCCGCGCCGAACACCTGGCCGCCTTGCAAGATGCCGCCAGACAGTCCAAAGACGCAGCATAAGTTGGTTGGTCTGGTAACAAACTTACCAGACCAACCAACTTACCAACTAACAAACCAACAAACTTACAATTCACCTCCGGTAAGCGTTTCACCTGAACACCAATTTGCGTTATACTGGTGCTGGGGAAAGAAAACTCAAAATTCATCTTTCATCCTTTATAGTTTAACGGAGAGGTTGCATGGGAAAAAGCGAACCATTATCTAACGTAGACGCCGCCTGGTTAGGTATGGAAGACTCGACAAATCTCATGATGGTGACGGGTATCCTGACGTTTAAAGACGTCGTGGACCTTGAAGCCATTAAGGAGGTACTTCGCAAACGATTCCTTAAATATGACCGCTTCACGCAGCGAATTGTGTCTAATCGCCTGCCGCTCACCGCACCCTA
>CALFEW010000982.1 GCA_937958365.1 uncultured Chloroflexota bacterium
AAGACGCCCATCAAAACGAGGAGGGTGGTGACGAGACGGCCGTTGCCGCCCAACCACAACAAGCCCACCAGATAGACCAGCCCCAACAGGAAAAACGCGCCCATCACCAACCGTTCCCCCAAAGTCAGGACGCCCGGCTGGATGGTGAACCAGGCGATGATGCCCACAGCCAAAACGCCAAACGCCGCGCTGACCAGACTGCCATCGCGCCAGAACTGCGGTGCGGGTGGCTGCGGGCTGATCCAGGCCAGGGTGACGCCGACAAAAACGGCCGTCAACGCCCACACGCCCCATTGAAAGCGAGAGCCGGGCAGTTGGCGGCCAATGCCCACCAGAGCCGCCAGCACAGCCAGATGAACCAGCCACAGCGCCACGCTGACGGCCAGTTCGGCGTAGGGCAGCAAGCTGAGGGCCAGGAGGAACAAGGGCAGCCCCAACAGCAAGGGCATGCCCAGCAGCAAGGCCAACACGTCGCTGCGCGACAACAAATCGCGCCGGGCAAGCCATTCCAGGGCAGCTTGCAAACGGCTCCAACCATAGCGCAGCAAGGCAACGAGGGTGGGAATGACAACGGCCGTAACCACCCCCAGCAGCAGCGCCCGCCCCCACCAGCCATAATCGTTCCACAAGCTCTGGCCCAACGGCAGCAGCCGCGTCTGCCAGAAATAGAGGGCAAACCACAAAGCATAGGCGGAATACACGAAGGCCAATGCGCCAAAAAAGACAAATATCCGCTCGTGGCGGCTGAGCGTTTGCCAGAAAGCGCGTGGGTGGGTCCATTCGCGGCGGCGCGGCCAGACCTGTTCGCGCCAGAAGCGGAAGGCGCGCTGGCGCAGACCAGGCATGTCCAGCCAATCCATCAGGATGAAGTAACCGTCTAATTCCAGCAGCGGGTTCAGGTTAAAGAAGACGGTCAGGTAAGCGATGAAGCCCATTTGGAAGAGGAAACTGGCCCAAAGCGTGGCAGCGGCGGCGGGCACGGCCGTTAACAGATACGTCAGCGCCAGACCGATCAGGCCGCCAATCAACAGGCCAGAGTGCGGCCCGGCCCAGGAGACGGCGATGCGCTCGGCGCGGGTAGAAAGCCAGGTGTCGCGGGTATCCACAAAAAAGGCGGGCATCCCCCAATAAATCAAAAAGCCGCCGCGATTGAGTTCGCGCCGGACTTTTTTGACGGTCAGGCCGTGGGCCAGTTCGTGGATGGCGATGACGATGAAGTTGGCGGCCAGCAGAGTGACGACGCTGAGGCCGCCGTTGAGCAGGGGAAAGCTGCCGGTGAAGAAGAGACGGCCGTATAACACCCCGCCCAGAAAAATGAGGACCAGTATCACAAATTGGGCCGGCCAGGAAAACAACCAGCCCAGCCAGCGGAAAAGCGTGGTAAACGCGACATCCAGGCCGTCGCGGGCAATTTCGGTGTGCAGGAAACCGTGCAGCAGGCGGCGGCCGCGATTTTCCGGGGCGCGGGCGGCCAGTTCGGCGGTGATCTGGTCGTAGACGTTGGCCGGGCAGTCGGCCAGGAAATGGCCGGCGCGCAAGTCGGCGACCAGACGGTTGAGGTGAGCGATGGGCAGGGATTTGTAGCGGACGAGGTTGTAGAAGAGCAGGTCTTTGACAGATTTACGGCCGTTCATCTGCCACCACAGCGCGTAATCTGGTTCGGTCAGGCGCAGGTAGGTTTTGCTTTCCGGCTGCTTGAGGACGTAATAGGCCTCGCCTTGCGATTCCAGCCGGGCAACCTCCACCTGGGCGATACGCTGCGGTTTGTATGCGCCGGGGTCTAAGGCTTCGGCAACGGCCGTCCAAAAACGTTCACCCTCGTCATTCTCTACCATACCTCCAGTTTAAACTCTGTTATAATTCGGGACAACCTGAATCCAACTTCACGTTCTCGGCGTTTGAAAAGCGGCGAGAACCGTTGCAATGGAGGCTGACATGGGATTTCTACGGAACCTTTTTGGCGGCAAAAAAAGCGAAGAATATGTGGACACGCGGGGCATCTATTTTTACGTCCGCTGTAACAACTGCGGAACCATCGTGCGGCTGCGCGCCGACAAGCAGTATGATCTGGAAAACACGGGCGGCGGTTACGTCTGGCACAAAACCATCGTGGACAACAAATGTTTCCGGCAGATACCGGCCGTCGTGACCCTAAATGGCAGCTACGCAGTGGAAAACACCGATATTCAAGGCGGCCAATTTGTGACCCAGGCAGACTACGACCGGCAGCAAAAAGAGAGCGCTGAGCAGCGTGAATTGGCCCACCGCCAGGCTGAAACAGCGGCTCAGACAGACACCATCACAGGAAACGAAACAGACCTTTCATGAGCGAACACATCCCCCAATCTGGCATCATTACGTTGTATACGTCCAGCTTTTGCGGCCATGCCCGCATGATTGAGAATTTTTTAGTCGAGGAGAACATTGCCGCTGACGTGATTAACATCACCGAACAGCCGGAGGCGCGGCAGGCGTTGATCGAGATTAACCAGGGGTATGCCAGCGTGCCCACGCTGGTTTTCCCGGATGGCAGCAAGCTCACCGAGCCATCTATCCGGGACCTGCGTCTGAAACTGGGTCTGGAAACCCTCAGCCTGGGAGACCAGATTCGCGCCCGACTTAAGAAATAGTCCAGGAATAACTTCCCAGTTTTTAGATTGGACCAATCTGCATCACTTTTCCTTCTTGCGCGTGAGATAGAGTAGGGTAGCGGAGACCATGCCGGCAGCGCCCATGATGCTCCAACTGAGTTGGTTCAGGCGTCGTTCCAGGCGGCGGCTGGAGTCGTTGTCGCGTACGCTGTGGACACGGATACGGCCGTTTTCCACCATAGACAACACCCGCCGCACCTGATCCGGCGTTTCCAGATACGGCCGTACAATCTCCAACAAGCTTTGCCAGCTTATGTCCCGCACGCTTTGTTCCCGAATCACCTGCTCGCCAAACTTCTCGAAGTAATACCAGGGGTTGATTTGCGGGTTTAGCTGCGACACCAGGCCAGACACCATGCCCACCGCCCGCCCCAAATAGATGAAATCCTGCGGAACCTGGAAGGGGAAGTCGAACAGCACGTCGCGGAACTCGCGGCTTAATTCAGCGATTTCACGCGGGTCCGGCTGCGATAATTCGAGCAGTTTGCGCCCCCAAAGCCGGTCCAGCAAGGTCCGCAGCGCATCGGTGATGCGGTCCAGGTCTGCGCCGGGCAGGAAAAAGCCCAGGTCCTGAGCAGCGGCGGTCATCTCGTAGGCGTCGCGCCGGGTCAGGCTGACCAGGATGCGGCGGAGGTTATCGCCCATCAATTCTGGCACGTCGCCCACCATGCCAAAATCCACAAACGTCAGGCGGAACGGCCGTTTGGGGGCGGATTCGCTGGGCTGCCATTCGGCGTCGGTGTACGGCCGTACAAATAAATTGCCTGGGTGCGGGTCGGCATGGAAAAAGCCTTCTTTGAAAATTTGTTGGAAGTACGCTTCTAGCAGCACGTTGGCGACATCCGCCGGGGCGACGCCGGCGGCTTTCATGCCTTCGGTGTCGGTGATTTTGACGGCCGTCACGTCTTCCAGCACGATGACGCGCGCCGTGGAATGTTCCCGGTAAATGGCCGGGATGTAGACGGTTTTGCTATCGGCATACATGGCGGCAAAACGCTCGGCGTTGTCGGCTTCGGACACATAATCCAACTCTTCCCACAACGTGACGGCAAACTCGTCCATCAGGGCGGGCACGTTGGCCCGCTTACGAATCGGTCCATAACGCATAAACCAGTGGGCGACGATTCTCAGGGCCGCCAGGTCGGTGGCGACGGTGTTTTCGATACCCGGCCGACGAATTTTTACCACGACAGGCGCGCCACGAACGGCCGTAGAACCAGTGGCCGGCAGCAGCCAGGCCCGGTGCGCCTGTCCCAGCGAAGCCGCCGCCAATGGTTCCTCATCCACCGTCGCAAACCGGCGGGTCAGGTCGCCCAAATCTTCGCGCAGCACCGAAAAAATACGCTCCGGTGGCTCCGGCGGCACTTCGTCTTGCAAGCCTTTGAGTTCGTCGGTAATTTCTATCGGCAGCATGTCCACGCGGGTGCTGAGGAACTGGCCCAATTTAATCATCACCCCGCCCATCGTCACCGCCAGCCCACGAAAGCGGCGGGCCAAAATGCGGTAACGCTGCGGCCGGGTGCGACGAGCGCGGTCGCCCAAGATGGGAACGCGCCCATAAAATATATCCCACCAGATGAAATGGGCGATTACGCGGGCAAAAAAGATGAGGATCAGGCGGTGACGTTGCCTGTCAATAGCATAGGGTTCGTTGATGTTCATGATGGGGCGGATTATGCCCTACAACGGGCGTTTACCCAAGTGAAATCAGGCAACGAACTACGGCTGACAAACCACCAATGACAGGTCTTATCCGGCCGGCAAGGTGAACCAAAACGTACTGCCGCGCCCCGGTTCGCTTTCCACGCCGACTTCGCCACCCAGTTTGCGCACGATACGCTGCACAATGGGCAAACCCAGCCCCGTGCCGGAGGCTTCCTGGCGATGGAACCGCGTGAACATATCAAACAACTTGCTCTGGTCGGCCGGTTTAATGCCCAGGCCATTGTCGCAGATTTCGTAGCGGACCATGCTGCCATTCATAGATGCGCGAATGTGAATGAGGGGTTCGGGATTGTCGCTGCCAATGTATTTGATGGCGTTGCCGATGAGGTTGGCGAAGACCTCTTCTAGCCAGGGGGCGTGGCCGCGCAGCGGTGGCAGATTTCTGTCTACGTGGATGAAGATTTTGTGGGCTTCGATCTGGTCGGTGAACCGGGAGATGACGGCGTAAACGAGGGGGAGAACTTCGACGGAAACGGCCGTTTGCATCACGTCGCGCAGTTGGGCCAGCAGCAGCAGTTGCTCGATCATTTCCTCCATGCGGCCCACAGTCGCCCGAATAATGTCCAGGTGCGCCTGCCCCATTGGCGGCAAGTCATATTCGGCCACCAATTCCGCATAGCCGTTGATCAGACCCAGCGGCGACTTGAGATCGTGGGCAATGGTGCGGGCATAAGCGTCCAGTTCAGCGTTGCGTTCCGCCAACTCGGCAAACAAACGCGCATTCCCCAGAGCGATGGCTGCCTGATTGGCAAACGCTTGCAGGCGTTCACCATGTTCTTCCCGGTAAGCATTGGGCGTGGCGCTGTCTAAATTAATAAACCCCAGAATTTCATCCTTGCGCTGGATTGGCGCGCCCACATAGGAACGAATCCAACGTGTCGCCGGGGTATCTACCCAATCCGGGTCCAGGGTTACGTCTGGAATGACGACTGGTCGGCCTGTTTGCGTCATCCGCAGCAGATTGGGCGTTTTCTCCAACGGCCATACCTTGCGCACCGTTTCAAATGATCCCGTATAGCCACGATAACCGACAAAATGGGCAACGTCACCGCGCAGCAGCATGACGTTGGCTGTATCGTGGGGCAGCACCCGCCCCACGTCTGACAAAATACGCTCCAGCACTTCGTCCAAATCGAGCGTATTGTTCAAAACCGCGGCGGCATCGCGGAGCGCTTCGGCCAGCACACGTTGTTCATATTCGGCCCGTTCTGCCTGTTTGCGGGCGGTGATGTCGCGCAGAACAATCACCTTGCTTAACAACTGCCGCTCCCGGTGGTAGATAAGCGATAGCTGAAAGTCGAAATAGGCAGGCGTCGGCTGGGTTTTCTCGATTTCCAGAAACATCTTCTGTGTACCAGACACTTGTTCAAGCAAAGCGGGCCAGTCCGCGAAAATCGTTTGCACCGATTTGCCGATGACGGCTGGCGCGGCTAGACCAATTAACGCTTCAGCGGCGGGGTTCAAGTCTACCACGTGGTCCCGGTCGTCCAGGGTTATCACCGCGTCGTTGAGGCTTTCAAATACGGCCGTGCGGGCAATAGGCACAATGTCTAATAGTTGTCTATGGCGCAAGCCCCAGATCAAAACCAGACTGGCAATCGTCAGCCCAACGGGCGCCAGATCAATCAGCGTCAGGCCCGCCAGATAAGACAGATTGGCGAGCCATGGGATTGCAAAGCAGGTGATGATGACGCTGGCCTGCCAGCGATAAGTCCAAAAGGAATGATTGACAAAGCGAAAGAGCAGCACAAAACTGACCAGAGTCAGGGCATAAACATAAACGATATGCAGCCAGAAGCCGATGCCGTAATCGTACCGCAACAGGGAAAACCCTGCGCTGGTATCCAGCCATATCCTGGTCCAAAATAGTTTGTGATAAGAACTTGTCGCTACGAGAAGCAACACCAGCAGGGGTTCAATCGTCAGCAAGACGGCCGTGCGGCGGGTTAGCCAATGCTCACGGTGGGTAACAAGTAACGTACAAACGAAAACAAGCGTGATCGTCGTGACAATACCCAGGTATTGCACGTTGCCCATCCATACCTTCACGGAGAAATCGGTAGCCCCAACTTCAAGGCCCTGGAACAAGGACCAAAAGCCCAGGGACGCCATGAAGGCGGTGAAGGGAATCCGCACCTTTTGCTGTCGCCGGGTCCGCCAGGTCGCCTGGGTGACAAACATGGTTACCACAGCGACAAAAAGAAGTAACCCGACGAAAAAATTAAACTCGAAAGACATTATTGCATCTATCGCTTCTGCTGATATCGTCATACTCAGAAGTGAGAGTACCGTCTTTTGGCTGTTTTAGTGATAGGGAATCTGTACTTTTACTGGACTAATATCCTGTTTTGGCTGGCACTTTTAGGCCATTGGTCGTGTGTGATACATGCCTGGCAACAAAAAAGCCGCCTCAACACGCTGATTGGGCGGCCTTTATGCCCCGTAGGGGAATCGAACCCCTGTTTTAGCCTTGAGAGGGCTACGTCCTGGGCCGCTAGACGAACGGGGCGTTTAGCAGAGGGGATTCTAACAAACGGCCGTTCCCCTGTCAACCAATCATTATTCTCGTAACCGGTTATAACGCCGCAGCGCGTCTTGCAAACGGCCGTGCGGTAAAGCGTGCAGCGTGGCCCCATGGATCCCCTGCATAGTCTCTGCGGCCACCAATGCGTTAACGATGGCTTCTTCGGTGGCCTGCACCACCGCATCGAAAAAGTGGTCAATGTGGGCATTGGGCACGGCGGCGTAGGTTTCCAGGCCGTCGGGGGAAATGGTGGGCGAAACGGCCGTCGAAAAAGCCAGAAAAATGTCGCCAGAATGGTGATGGGCGGTGCTGCCGGTACGCGCCAATCCCAAACTCGCCCGGCGCGCCAGCCGCTTGAGCTGGCCGGGTAAAAAAGGCGCGTCGGTAGCCACCAGAATGATGATGGAACTGCTTAACGTGGGCATAGATTGATGAGACGGCCGTAAATCGTCAATCTCCTGGCCCACCGGCGCACCCGCCACCAACAACTGCTCCCGCTGCCCAAAATTAGATTGCACCAACACCCCCACCGTGTAATCGCCCACCGGTACAGATACCCGGCGCGAGGCTGTGCCTATCCCACCCTTGAAAT
>CALFEW010000983.1 GCA_937958365.1 uncultured Chloroflexota bacterium
GCGCCGGTTTCTTCCAGCGCCAGCAAGACGTGGTAGCTTTCCACGCTGCCAAACAATTCGCGGCTGATGGCGGCGATGGATTTGGGTTGGCAGCAGATGTCCAGCACTTTTTGCAGGCGCTCGTCGTGGGATTGGCGGATGGCGGTGATACGGCCGTATACGTCCGCAATCGGGTCCTGATGGCCGCCCAGCCCCAGGCGAATGTCGCCGATGCGCTCGATTTTCTTGAGCGAATCCAGGTAATGGCCCAACCCCATGTTGTGGGTGATGGATTCCGGGGCCTGATGGGGGGTGATGCGCCCCAGGATGTGGTCGGCGGTCAGCAGCACGTCGTCTATGTGCAGGCAGACCTGGCCGGGGCAGTGGCCGGGCACATGGTAAACGCGGATGCCGCCCACGGTCGGCTCGTCCTCATCCAGCAAAAATTGCACCGGGGTGGAGCGGTAGTAATGTTTGCCGAAATGGTAGGCGGCCATCAAACCCTCGCGGTGTTGGTCGGCGACGCCGGCGCGTTCCAGAAAGGTGTCCAGGCGGCTGGCGGCAAAGACGATGCGCTCTTCAAAATTGGACAGCACGCGCCGGTCCAAGACGTGGACGCCGATGGGGGCGTTGGTGAACTGGCGCACGAAGGGCAGCCCGCCGAAGTGGTCTATGTGTCCGTGGGTGATGAGGATGGTGGTGACGGCCGTTAAACTGATAGTTTTGTCGTACTGTTCGGCAACGGCCGTGACGCCCGCCAGCAGTTCGTCGTTGGCCTTATCGTAGCCGGAGCCGCAGTCCACCAGGATGAGCTGGTCGCCATCGCTGATGAGGTAGATGTTGTTGACCAGGCCGGGAAAGGCGCGCACGGGGAAGGAATAGATAATCCGCCCGCCGCTGGTGGTGAATTTTTGGATGGATGTCATGAGGGGGATTATAGAATTGTCAATGGTTAATAGCCAATGGTCAATTGTCAACCGTTGACCATTAGCAATTGACTATTGACCATTGACCATTAAGTTACGGCCGTCATCTCCCCCCGATATTTCTCGTACAACTTCTCTTCGACGACGGTGCGCAGGCGGGCAACGGCCGTGTCAATCTCGCCAAACGTGGTGTACAGCGGCGTCAGGCCCAGGCGGATGTTGTCCGGGCGGCGGAAATCGGGCAGGACGTTCATCTCTTGAATGTACGCCTGGGCGATGCGCCAGCCGTCCGAGTGGCCCAGCGAGATGTGCGAACCGCGCCGGGCGGCTTCGCGCGGCGAGTTGAGCGTGAAGCCCAACGGTTCCAACCGGGCGGCCCACAGGCCGATGAGGTACGCGCTTTGCCGCACCGATTTGG
>CALFEW010000984.1 GCA_937958365.1 uncultured Chloroflexota bacterium
CGTTTTCGCCCGGCAGGGCGGCGACCAGCGCCCGCAGCAGTTCGGCCAGATCGGGAAACCCGGCGTGCGCCAGCAGGAACGGCCGTTCCGCCGTCACCAATTGCAGCAAATCCGCCAGACGGCCGTGCCGCGCCAACAGCAGCAGCAGTTCACGCACCTGGCCGCTCAGACTGTCGCCGCCCAGGTCGTCATAGCGCACGCCCAGGTCAAAACAGAGCGTGCGAAACTCATCCAACGAGTAATGATTGCTGATTAATTTGCGCAAGCGCGTAGGCGCGGAATTCATACGTTGCCTGTTGTGGTTGATTGGCTTGCAGGCTGCCTGGTTGGTAGATGGGCAGTTCGTCAATCATCACAGTTTGATTGTAAAATGAAACATACGTTCTATTTTAGACACGTGATTTTAGCACGAGTGCCGGTCTGTGGGCGGTGAAGAAATCGTGAATAATGGGGGCTGTGGTATCATTGTGGCCTTTCCTGTCACACCAGTGTGACGGCCGTTCATCCATTACCGCGAGGAAAATGATGTCATTACGCAAACCGCTCGTTTATTGCACGTTACTTGTCTGGCTGCTGGCAGGCTGCGCGGGGCAGCCAACGGCCGTTCCTCCCACGCCAACGCCAAAACCTTCGCCAACGATGACGGCCGTTCCCCAGGCAACGGCCGTTCCCCATCCCACCGAATACCCCGTCACCACCATTCCCCTGGCCGGGCCGCTGGCCGACGCCGACGCCGAAATTTCCGGGCTGGCCTGGTATGGCGACACCTTGATTCTGCTGCCACAGTATCCCAGCTTTGCCGGCGGCGGCAGTTTTTTGTACGCCCTGCCCAAAAGTGTGTTGTTGGATTACCTGGACGGCCGTTCCACCACCGCGCTCACGCCGCAAGCCATCCCCTTCACGGCCACCGGCCTGGCGACGCAAATCGCCGGTTTCCAGGGTTATGAGGCGATTGCCTTCCAGGGCGATGATGTGTATCTGACGGTGGAGGCCGACGGCCGTAACGGCCCCATGGGCTATCTGGTTCACGGAACCATCGCGCCCGACCTGAGCCAGATCACCATCCATACGGACGAGATCGTGGAAATCGCGCCCCAGACCGGCAGGAGCAATACCTCGGACGAGGCGCTGCTGGTGTATGGCGACGAATTGGTGACGCTATACGAGGTCAATGGCGCGGACCTGAATGAAGCACCGGTGGCGCACCGGTTTGCGTTGGATTTGGCCGAAGCGGGCACGCTGCCCCTGGCGAGAATAGAATACCGGGTGACAGATGCCACGGCCGTAGATGGGAACGGCCGTTTCTGGGTCATCAACTACTTTTTCCCCGGCGACGTGGACCTGCGCCCACAAACGGACCCCATCGCCGGGCAGTTCGGCCAGGGAGCCACCCATTTGCAGCGCGATCAGGTGGAGCGACTGCTAGAACTGCAATTCACCGACGACGGCATCCAACCGAGCGGCGCGCCGCCTATCTTGCTGCAACTGCCCGACGACGACGCCCGCAACTGGGAAGGGCTGGTTCGCCTGGACGAACGCGGCTTCCTGCTGGCGACAGACAAATTCCCAACGACGATTTTGGCGTTTGTGCCTGGTTCTCAGGGTTAGAGGTTGGGGGCTGGGGGTTGGGGGGTGTTCACTTCCCCGTCCCCGACGCTACTCCGCACAATCTCCGAGGCCGGGTCCAGGCTGACAATCCATTGCGCCAGGTGAACGATGGCTTGTTGGATGCCTGTCGTCGGACGTGGGAAGCCGACGTCGTGCAGCCCGACCACCATGTCGCCCAATTCGCGCTGGCGCACCACCAGTCCCACGCGCTGCGTCAGCGGCTCCTCGTTAACGTAGGCTTCGACCAGCAGCTTGCCATCAAAAGTAGACTGGTACATTTCCAGCAGATGAATGTGACCGGAGACGGTGACAATGCGCTGGGGCGTAAAACGGCGGCCGATCTCTTCCAGGCTGAACGGCGAATGTAAGACAACATGGGGCATGGGTAACTCCTGTGGGGGCGGAAACGCCTGGGCGGCGGGCGTGTGGTTGCGCTGCCACTTAAAATAGTGGCCGATGCGTCCTTCGTCGAACCCTTTTTGCTCGTATTTGGTGGTCAGACGCTCCGGGTCTTCGAGGGCGTAAGTGGTGGGCAGGCGGCTGGCAAAGTAGGGCGAGCGTTCCAGGCGGCAGGCGATCCAGGCGGCATATTCGGCGTGGTCGGTGGCGATGTCTAAACGGCCGTTCACCCCCAACCGCGTCGCCAACAAATCCAGAAACCCATCGCTGATAATCCGGCGTTCATGATGGCGCTCTTTGGGCCAGGGGTCAGGAAAGTTGATCGTCACGCCTTCCAGGCTGTCCGGCGTGAACAGGGCCAGCAGCGCCAGCCGGGCCTCCACCTGAATCACGCGGGCGTTGGTCAGGTGGGCCGCTGCCAGTTTCTTCGCCCCTTTTTTCAGCGAGGGTAACGAGAGTTCCACGCCAACGACGTTGGCATCCGGGCGACTTTGCGCCAGATCCACCAGGAAATCGGCGCCGCCAAAGCCAATTTCCAGCAGCAGCGGGGCCGAACGACCGAAAACGGCCGTCCAATCCACCGGCCAATCCAGGCGAACACCATACAACAACCACGAAGATAAGTTCATGCCGGCGATTATACCCGACAAGGTAAACCAAAACGGCCTCATTTGCTGTAGAATAGGCGTTCCTGGTTTGGGGGTGAAACTTTTGAATATAAATGACTAGATGAAAGGCGTTCACTTTAGTCTTTCATCTTCAATCTTAACTATGGCAACCATGATGCGCGGCCTCGAGGGCGAGGCTTACGATAGACAATACAGCGACAAAGAGCTGGTTCGACGAATTTTGCTTTATTTTCGGCCACACGGGAAGAAAACGGCCGTGGTCATTCTCACCGTCTTCCTCATGGCCGCGGCCAGCGCGGCATTCCCCGTCCTGGTGGCGCGCGGCGTGGACCTAATGACCGGCCAATCGGATGAAACCTTCATCGCCATTCTGGCCGGTATCG
>CALFEW010000985.1 GCA_937958365.1 uncultured Chloroflexota bacterium
TTCCGTATTCCGTGTTCCGTATTCCGTGTTCCGTGTTCCGTGTTCCGTGTTCCGTTTTACGGTGGCGTTTATCCAAGGTGGCGTCTTACGGATTACGGATTACGGATTACGGATTACCGAAAGGATAGATTGGATGAAAGATAGACGCACGGCCGTTTCCCTCTTTAGCCCTCTCGCTCTGGCCTTTTTGGGGCTGGGTCTTCTCTTTAGCCACCTCGCCGCCAAACCACGGCAGCCCAACGAACTGGCCTTCGGGTATGGGGCCAACGTCACCGTTTGGGACGTGGACAGGCTGCAAACGATGGGTTTCAACTGGATCAAAGTATTTAACGCTCCGGGCAGCCGTTTGCCGCTCAATGTGCTGGTGCGCGTGGAGGCCAACGTCAACCAGTTCAACAATCTGGCCGCCTTTGGCGCGGCCATGAGCCAGCTGGCGCAATCGCAAGTTGGTTACGTGGACGCCTACGAAATTGGCAACGAGCCGAACCTGGACGCCAGCTATGGCTGGACCACGTCGCCCAACGCCGCCGATTACGCTGCCTTGCTTTGCACCGCTTACACCCACATCAAAGCCGCCGATCCGCAGGCAAAGGTGATTTCCGCCGGGCTGGCTCCCACCGGCCGGGTGACGGGCAATTGGAACGGCCATCCCGGCCACAATGGCCTTTACCAGGACGAGCGGGAATTTTTCAAGGAGTTCCTGGCGGCCGGCGGCGGCGACTGCCTGGACGGCGTGGGTTATCATCCGTATGGCTTTAGCGCCGATTTTGACGCCGCCCCAGACACGCCTTCAGCCGACCCAGACCAGAACTGCACCAACGGCTTTTGCTTCCGTGGCGCGGAAAAGCTCTATGAAATCATGGTGCAGTATGGCTACGGTGACACGCCGATGTGGGCGACGGAGTTTGGCTGGCTGGTGACGCCGCCACAAAGCTGCCTGAACGATGGGTCATGGAACGGCCGTCTCTGGCAGCTTGTGACCGAACAAGAACAGGCCGACAATCTGGTCGGCGCGTACCAATACGCCGCCGCCCATTGGCCCTGGATGGAGGCGATGTTCATCTTCAACCTTAACTTTAATCTGCCCGGCTGGTATCAGGAATGCGAACAAATGCGTTTCTATGCCGTTCAAGACCGTCCGGCAGAAGCGGCTTTACGCGACATGCCCAAAGCGGAGGTCCCGACAGTTGCCGCCGCCAGGGTGTGGCCCGGTCATCTGGCGGCGATCATTATCCCCGCCATGCAGCCATACTCCGCCACCCGCCTAATCGCCGTGGACAACGTGGGCACGGCGCCGATTACCTTCACCGTCCAGAGTGACACAAGCGCGGACCTGGTACTGGCCGTCGCCCCGGTCGGCGGCGCGCTGCTGCCCGGAGAACAGGGCATCATTGAAGTGACGCTGGAGAGTGTGGCACGGCCGTTGGGCATTTATACCGGCGCTATTGCCATCAGCGCCACGGTAGAGACTATCGGGCTGCCGGCCGTGATTCCCGTCACGCTGGTGGTGACCGACGAGATTTATGACGCCTACTTACCATCCATTCAACGTTAGACGGCAGGCGTCTGGCATAGGACAGCAGAGCCGGTATAATAAACAGACAGGCCAAAGTACGCCAGGTGACTTACTATTGCCATCATGGGAAGCGGCAACACCGCAAGGAGACACAGCAGTATGACGACTTCGGCAGAAGTTAAAAGAACACAATTGGGAACGGCCGTTTACTATCTGGCCGGTTTATTAGAGGAAGGCTCTCTCGTGCCGCAATACGACCCAAACACCCGGCAAGAAATCGCCGAAGTGCTGGAATTGATGCTGGCGAAAGTGGGCGGATTGCCCGAAAACGTGCCGGATAATCTGGTGCAAGCGGCCGTCGTGCGGGCCATCGTCGGCGCCGCCGAAAATCTGCATGTAGATGAAGCGCTGGAAAAAGAGGTTTTCCTGAACCGGCAGATGCGTGAAGTCGAAGCGTTTGCCAGTATTCATGGCCACGTTTTAACCGGTTGGGAACCCGTCTCCGGCGAAGAAGGCGTGGAATATCAGGTTTCCTGCCAGGAGTGCGGCGGCTTCGTTTACGTCAGCCTTTCAGGAACCTATAACCTGCTGCTCGATAGCTGCGAGCGCCTGTAAGTTGTTGGTTATGGTCGCGCCATTTGCCAGACAAGTGAAAGCGCCGGGAGCGCAGGCGCCTCGCCTGCCGGGGCGGACGGGACGTCCGCGCTCCCATTTTCAAGGAGGAAGACAACCGGTTTGATACAACGATTTGTTTCCGCCAGCCGTTATTTGATCTTTATCCCGGCTTTCGGCTCCTTTATTGCGGCCACAACCCTCTTCATTTACGGGGCTGTGGAGATTGCCATCCTGGTGGCTGCCACAGCCCAAACCGAGGTCAGCAGCAAAGGGGCCAAAGCCCTGGCCCTCAGTTTCATCGAAATTGTAGACATCTTTTTATTGGGCACAGTCCTTTACATCACCGCTCTGGGCTTGTACGAGCTGTTCATTGACGACAGCCTGCCCCTACCCGACTGGTTGTCCATTCACCATCTGGACGATCTTAAAGACAAATTGACCGGCGTGGTCATCGTGGTCATGGGCGTGTTGTTTTTGGGGCAGGTTGTCACCTGGGATGGGCAGCGCGATTTGCTGAATTATGGCGCGGCCATCGCTCTGGTCATTGCTGCACTCACTTACTTCCTCAGCCAACGCAGTAAAAAAGCCAAACCGACCGACTAGCGCATGAAAGCAAAAGAAATCGTTTGGATAGACAGCGGGTATGATTGTGACCATTGCGGCGGGGAGGTGCTGCGGCTGAAGGTGAAACGGCCGTCGCGCCCGAACGAAGCCTATTACCGCTGCCAGGTCTGCGGCTGCGAGTGGACGTTGCAAGGGGATGTGGTCCACATCGGCGGCGGCGAATTTTGTCGGGACGCGCAAAGCCGCCGGTTAAGCCCTGCTTCAGCGGACCCGGTTGATTGGCTCACGCGCCTGAACCGGATTCCTCGCTGGCTTCAGGTGGGCATTGGGCTGGCGCTGCTGCTGGTTTTGCTGCGGTTTGGGGGCTTTATGTTGTTCCGGCTGCTGCTGCCGCTGGCGCTCATCGGCATTGTCATCTATCTGATCATTCGGTTGGGTCGGGAACAACAGTGGTGGTAGCGTCCAGCGTCTCGGCCACGGCCGTTTCCTCGTAAGTGCGTATCTCGATGGGGCCAAACATGGCCGTCTGCACGGCCGTCGCCTCGTGCCGTTTAATCAATTCCAACACCGCCAGCAGCGTCACCGAAATCTCCACCCGCGACCGTTCCGAGGAGAGCAGGTCTTGAAACATGAAGGATTCGCCTTGCTTCAGCCGGGCGCGCAGCCGCTTCATCTGCCCTTCGATGGTTAACTGGCGCGGCTGGATGATAGCGACGCTCTCTTCCAGGTTTTCGGCGTGGGAAAGGACGTCCAGAACGGCCGTGATCAAACTCGCCACCGAAATCCCCGTCATGTCCAATCGCCCTTCCAACTTTGGCGGCGGGGCGACGCGCAAATAGGTGCGCAGGTTTTGCTCTTCGCGCTCGTGCAGCCAGTTGGCCGCTTCCTTGAAGCGTTTGTACTGGCGAAGCTGCCGTATCAACATCTCCGCCGGGTCCTCTTCTTCCTCGCCAGCGCCGGGCAGCGCGGGTGTCTGCGGCAGCAAGGCGCGGCTCTTGATCAGCGCCAACCGTGCGCCAATCACCAGGAAGTCAATCAATTCGTCCAGCCGCTCTTCTTTAAGCTGCTCCACCTGCGCCAGGTATTGCCCGGTAATCTGCACGAGGGAAACGGCCGTGATGTCCAATTCCTCCCGCTCAATCAGGTGCAGCAGTAAATCCAGCGGCCCGGCGAAAGCCGGTAAGTCAATCGTGTACTTTTTCATAGATTGAAGATTGAAGATTAAAGATTGAAGACCGGGTAATCCTCAATCTTTGATCTCTGATCTCTATTCATCCCGCGGCCGCATCAAACAATAGACAAAACCATTCATCTGCACCAGTTTCACCGTCTCATACTGCTGGCCGATGGCGTCCAACACGGGCGGCGGGTAAAACTGCGCCCGCAGAATGACCGAATCGAACGCCTGGTTATTGAGCATGTCCAGCATTTCTGTCAAATCCACCTGATTGTTGTTGTACAGGTTCAATAGCTGTGTCGGATTGGTGACGATGTCGCGCCCGGCGTAAAAGTTGAAACCCGCATCTTCGCTGAAAGCGGCCGTTTCCCCCTCGGCCACAAACGCGGCGATCTGGATGCCGGCGGCAGTATCGGCCTGATTGGGCGGTCGCCCCAGCAGCGAAACGCCTGCCGAATCCACATAAGGGATCATCTCCGGGTCGCGCGGCGCGGAGCAAGAGGTCTGCGGCGCGATCCAGACTTCAGTGGGTTTGCCCAGGGCGGCGGCGATGGCCCGGAAGGCCGGCAGGTCCGTGGGCATGTGGAACATTTTGTTGGCCTGAATCAGGAACAGCACGCCAATGGCCGTCAGCACGGCCGTTTGCCACCCCACCGGACGACGGCCGTCACGCTTTTCCGCCCATTGCAGCAGCCGATGAAACGCCAGCCCGGTCAGTACGCAGCTGGCGGCAACGGCCGTGGCAAAATACGATTCGCCTGCGCCCCATTTCCCGGCCGTCACACTGTTCAGCAGCGCCGCTACAAACCAGATAGAGTACACCGACAGCCGCTCAAAATATAACTGATAGGCGGCAAACGCCAGGGCAGCGACGGTGAGAATGGTGTGCAGCGTAAACCACTGCCGGAACAGGCCGATGGCCTGATCGCGGATGAACGGGTTGATGTTGGCGGTGACGGTGTTCAGCAGCCACATGCCGTTGGTGGACCCATCAATCCACAAAAAGATGAGTCCGGTCACGGCAGCAAAAGGGACGGCCCACAACACCGCCCGCTTCGGCTGGCGGATGAAAAAGAAGATGAACACGGCCGCAACCGTGGCATAAGCCAGTTGTTTGGTGTAGCCCGCGGCCAACAGCAGCAGCATGACCAGGAGGAGACGGCCGTTCAACTTCTTCCCCGTCGTCTCCTCTTTGGCAATCGTCCCGGCCATCAACACCACCGCCAGCGTCTCGAACATGACCATGAACATGTGCTGGCGAAACAGCGGCCCCACATGATAGACGTAATTGGATGCCAGAAACGCCAGCCCGGCCAGCGCCGAAAGCCACCACCGCCTCCCCTCGCGCTGCACGGCGTAACCAATCGCCGCCGCCGTGATCAGCGTGCCCAGGTAGGAAACCAGACGGCCGGTCCAATACTGCGGCCCAAACAGCCACACCAACGGCACAATTACCACGTGGAACAGCGGCGGGTAGTTGGACGAGTAAAAGGGGTAGACGTTGTTGTCGCGGTAAGGCCATTCGCCCTGGCTGAAGAGCAGGGTGTCCATCAGTTCAAAGCCTTCGCCCTGATCGTAGTCGAAGGGGAACTGGAAGAGGCGGTAGGCGTAGACGGCATAGACGATGAAGTAACCGACGAAAGCGGCCAGGGCCAGCCCGATCAGAACGCGCGGGAGATAGATGGCGAGTCTGGTGAAGGGGGAAACGGCCGTTTCCTCTCCCGTCAGCGCCACAAATTCATCACTCATGCCGGTCGGTCCCCCAACGGCAGCAGGCTGAAACCCACCAGCACAATCACCCCGGCCGCCAACAGCGCCAGGCGCTGCGACGGCCCAATCCCCTGAAAATCGCCCGCACCCAACACATCATTGGCAAACGAGCCAATCGCCGCCACCACGCCCAGCGCGATGAACGCATACCCAAGTTGTCGTTTTGTCATGTAACCATCCATAACTTCATAACTTCCCGGAAGTTTAAAACTTCCGGGAAGTTTGGGAAGTTGTATTCAGCTAAACAGCGCCCAAGTTTATCCTAAAACGCAACCCGGCAAAACCGCCCGACTTATTCGTCCAGACGCCACAGCGTTGGTAGATTGCAATTCGCGCGACTGTTCATGCAAAAGAGGCACAAGGACCACGACGATAAATCTTCTTCTTCTCCCAAACAAAAAGCTTCGCCGGGTCCTTGCGCCTCCTTTGGGCGGAACAAGGATGGATGATTGAAGATTAAAGACTCAAGCGTAACGCTCTCCTGGAATCTTCAATTTTCAATCTT
>CALFEW010000986.1 GCA_937958365.1 uncultured Chloroflexota bacterium
AAATTTCTCAATATCGCGCTGCGGCTATCAAACGGCAAAAGGAAACGGAAGCCGAAGTCGGCCAACGGCGACAAAAGGCGTGGCAACTGGCTCGACAAGCCGCGTATTTGTTACGCCAGGAGTTTGGCGTGTCCCGGATTGTTGTGTTTGGGTCGCTGGTTCGTGAATACGGTTTTACTCACTGGTCAGATGTGGATATTGCTGCCTGGGGAATCTTGCCGACGGATACCTTTCGGGCAATCGGCGCAGTGATGGATTTGGACGATGAGATTGCCATAAACCTTGTGGACGTGAACACCGCTCGTCCTACTCTCTTAGCGACAATAGAACGGGATGGCATACCGGTATGATCTCCTTTGTGGGAGCAACCTGAAGACGGTAAATAGGCCACATCTTTATTACCAATGCCTATCAGCAATTTACAACCTTATCTGCGCTTCTTGCCTACGGTGAAAAACGCCCCACAAAAATCGCTCTGGCTGACCTATGACCCCGAAGCGGATGTCATGTATATCAACTTCAAAAAACCAAGTGTCGCTACCGATAGTGAATTAACCGATGATGATGTGATTGTGCGCTATGAGGGAGATGAAGTTATTGGTTTTACCGTGTTACATGCCAGTCAGCGGTAACGAAATATGTGCTGCCGATGCCATTTGATGGAGTCGGTAAACGGCCATAAATCGTTATCGGCCGGGCCGATGAGCGTGCGATCACCGAATGTCAGTAAATGGCCGGGTAAATTGGGAGCGTCGGCCAATTGTGGCGAAGTTTTCACCTGATACTGGTCGCTGAACGAGACCAATCCCTCGTCAAAGGTCCAATGACATAGATGGCACAAGGCCAGCCCGTTGCGCGGGTCGTCGTTGTAACTTTCGCTCCAGGGGATAATATGCGCAGCGGCTACGGCCGTATGCCCATCGGCCGTTAAAATCCTTACCCCACAAATCGCGCAGCGGTGATCATACGCTTTGACGATGGCGCGACGGAAACCCTGGTCTCGGTAGGGCTTATCGGGAACGGCCGTTTCCTTAACCGCGTTATTTGCTTTGGCCTGCTGCAACAATTCCTGGCTGTACTGATAAGCTGCTGCGTTGGTTATGCCTTGCTCACGCAGAACCGCGTGGATGTCGGGGGCGAAGTACGTCTCGATCAAGACAGCCCGCAGAGCATCGCGGGATTCTGAGGCGCACAGGAGCGTGTATAATGACTCATCAAACGCGGCTCCCAGGATGAGGTGTTGCAGAACAGCCAGACCGGCGTTAGGGCGATAAACGCTCAGCGCTGTTTCCTGGCCGGGCCTGGGCTGTAAATGCCAGAAATCGTCGCTTTGCAGGTAATAGAAGGGGTAAGCGAGGTTGCCGCGCTGACTGGGTGGTTGGATTTTGTGCCAGTAAAGAGTGAAGAGTTCGCCTAATTCTGGCGTGAGTTCTATCAGGTTGGTGGCGATACTGCCCTGCGCGAAAAGGTCGAGGATGGCAAGCAGGAGGATGGGTTTATGCGGGGCGCGGTAGGT
>CALFEW010000987.1 GCA_937958365.1 uncultured Chloroflexota bacterium
GCCGATATCCGGCCGGGCAGGTGGCCGGCGTTTATGAAAACCTGCTGGTGGATGCGCAAGGATTGATCCTGGAAGGCAGCAGTACCAACTTCTATGGCGTGCGGCAGGGCGTCGTGTACACGGCCGGGCAAGGCGTTTTGGAAGGCGTCACCCGCCAGATCGTGCTGGATTTGCTGGGCCAACTGGCTATTCCGCTGCGCCTGGAAGCGATTCACCGGGACGAGGTTGGCGCGTTGGACGAGGCGTTTCTCAGCGGTTCATCGCGGGCCATTTTGCCGGTGGTGACGATTGCCGGGCAGCAAATTGGCAACGGCCGTCCCGGTCCCATTGGCCGACGCCTGCTGATGGCTTATAATGACTTCGTGGTCAGAACCATTCAACCGGCCATTTCGGATTTATAACTGAACTTGGCAGCAAGGCGCGCTTAAACAATGAGATTCATGGAACTACCCGAACCCGATTTAGAGCAATTCGCTCTTACCCTGTTCGATATTGGCGCAGTTCGTCTGGGCCAATTCCGGCTGCACAGCGGCCTGGATTCGCCCATCTACCTGGATTTGCGGATGTTGGTGTCTTACCCGGCGGCGCTGCGACTGGCAACGGCCGTTTACCAACGCCTGCTTTCTGAGCTAGATTTCGATTTATTGGCCGCTGCGCCTATGGCCGGGCTGCCGTTGGGAACGGCCGTGTGCCTGGCGATGGACAAACCTCTGATTTACCCGCGCAAAACGGCCAAGAGTTATGGCACAGGCAAAGGTATCGAAGGCGCGTACATGGTGGGGCAAACGGCCGTCGTCATTGACGATTTGGTCACATCCGGCGACAGCATCTTGCAAGCCATCGTCGCCCTGAAGGCGGCCGGATTGCACGTCCGCGACGCCGTCGTTTTAGTGGACCGCGAACAAGGTGGCATGGATACCCTGCGCGAAGCCGGCTACCAACCCCATGCCGCCGTCACCATTCGCCAACTTCTTAACACGTTAGAAATACACCAGCGTATCACCGCTCGTGATAGAGCTAAAGTTTTACAAAATCTATAGTCAAACCAGGCGTACCTTTGCCCGGTGATGCCGGGGGACGAGTATGAATTTGCTTACACGCCGTGGCCGGTTTCTTGACCGTGCCGTGGGTATTCGTAATCCGTAATCCGAAGTCCGTATACAGTTTCCCAAATACGGGTCAGATCACCGCAAAGAACGTCTCGCACAAAGCAAGTAGGGGAGTCTGCGTAAATCCTGACCAATAGGTTGCCTGTTGGTTTACAGATCGATCCATTTACCGTTGATTGCACGGAGATCACCGCGCCGCTGATGGGCTGCCTGTGACCTCTCTGTTACCGTTACGGCATAAAATGTGACCAATCTGTCAACGGCGACATCTGGTTAACTACGGATGGACACTGGCCAGGATGGTCTGGTTGGTCTTGTCTGCTGACGCTCACATTCCCACCACTGCGTGACAGCACAGGAGAACAAACATGAGTAATTTACAACGAGATAAAACAGCCAACTTGCTGCGTTACGACCAAAACCCCCTGGACGTTATCTTTAAGCCCAAGGGCGTGGCCGTGATTGGCGCAACGGAAAAAGAAGGCAGCGTCGGCCGCACGATTGTCTGGAATTTGCTGAGTAGTTCGTTTGGCGGGGCGATTTTCCCTGTCAATCCCAATCGGCGCAGCATTTTGGGTATCAAAGCGTACCCCAGCGTGTCCGACATCCCCGACGAAATTGACCTGGCCGTTATTGTCACACCGGCGCCAACCGTCCCAGACATTATCGGGGAGTGCGTGGATGCCGGCGTAAAGGGGGCCATCGTTATTTCGGCCGGTTTTAAA
>CALFEW010000988.1 GCA_937958365.1 uncultured Chloroflexota bacterium
ACGTCGGCAGCACCTTCACCGTCATCCTGCCCATCCACAGCGAAGCAAAGCAGAACGCTTTATCTGATGGTCATCCCCTGACCACCGCCACCGTACTCGTGGTGGAAGACGACCAATTCCTCCTGGAAGGTCTTCAGGAACTTCTGGAAATTTACGCTGGACCCTACAAACTCAATGTCTTCACAGCCATAAACGGCCAAAAAGGGTTGGAAGTATTGACCAGGTACACACCAGACCTGATCATTTCCGACATCATGATGCCCATTATGGACGGGTTCACTTTCCTGCGCGAAGTGCGGAAAAACCCCGAATGGGTGCAAATCCCCTTCATTTTCCTCACCGCCAAAGGCGAACGAAGAGACATTCACGAAGGGCTGCGCAGCGGCGTCGAGGAATACATCACCAAACCGTATGACAGCGATGAATTGTTAGGACTCACCGTCAAACAACTCGACCGCAATTTCCAGATGAAATGTGCCATGTCGCATAACTTCGACGTCCTCAAACGCAGCATCATCGAGTTAATTACCCCAGATTTCCGCGTACCGCTGGCCTCAGTCGCCAAATATTCCGGTGAGTTTGAGCAACAAATCAGCGAAGCGCGGACCGACGAAGAGCTAAAATCATCCCTCCAGGGCATCCAGACCAGCAGCCTCCGCCTCAGCCGACTCATCGAAGATTTTATTTCGCTGGCCGAACTCAAGACAGGCGAAGCTGACATGGCCTATGATTTGCGCGTCGCCAACATCCCAGACATAGGCCTGCTGCTTTATGAAACCGGCCAGATGTGTGAACACGAAGTCACGCAAAAGGGTCTGACCCTCACCTGTCCGTTGACCAACGCCTTGCCTGAAATTCAGGGCGATAGGGCAACGCTGACCATTTGCATCCAGCGGCTGCTAGACATAGGCCTTAGTTATTATCGGCCGTCATTAACCGGCAACGATGTTCAGCTAACGGCCGTTCAGTCAAACCAGGAAGTGCTGCTGTCTATTCAGTTCCCATTCTCATTGCCACCCGAAGAGGCCGCAATCTTACAACAACATCTGGCGACGGAGGAGTTCGACACACTTGTTTCGTCCAACAGCGCCCCAGGGCTGCATATTGTCAAAGGCTACGTGCATCTGCATAACGGCCGTCTCCGGCTGGAAAACACACCCGCCCACTTCACCTTCACCATTGCTCTACCGGTCAAATTAGAAACCAACCCGGATACCCCCACGTACTAACCTTAAAATCCGACAGAAAACATAAAGGAGAACCCCAATGGCATCATTACTGGAAAAAACCCAAACCCTCATCCAGGCCAACCTGCACGAAATGGTAGACCGCGCCCTGGAAGCCAATTCCGTCGCCGTCATGAAACAATACATCCGTGACGCCGAACAAAACCTCGATGACCTGGAACGAGCCGCCGCCACCGTAGGCGGCGAAGTCAAATCCATGGAGCGCAAGTATAAAGAGTACAAAAAGAAGGCCGACCAACTCGACCACAACATAGACATGCTGCTCATGCAGGGCAAACCGGAACTGGCTACGGCCGCGCAAAACGAACTCAACAGCGCCCGCCGCCTGCAAGAACAATACCACGAACAATGGGTGCGGCAGCAGCGCGAATACGAATCGCTGCTCAACGCCCGCCTGAAGCTCCAGGCCAAGCTCCAAACCATCCGCGAAGAACAAAAAGAGATGGAAGCCCTGCTGCGTCTGGCAAAATCCAAAGAAGTTACTGTCAAAGCCATCAAAAGCCTGGACGACCTGCAAGGCATTGGCGATGGCGACATCGCCCGGCTGCGCGATTCCATCCAAAACCGCCTGGATACCGCCAGCGCGCACAGCGAAATGTACGCCAGCAATCTGGACAACCAGATGGACGATATTTTGGGCAAAACAGAAATCGAACTGCAACTTGAGGAGCGCAAACGCCGCCTGGGTCTGGCTGAACCGGCAGCGCCCGCCTTTGAAGAGCGCAAAGAAGCAGCCGACTCGGCTACGATGGCGGACGAATAGCAGGCCCGTCTATCACGTGGCGATTGGCGCAAGCAGCGCCTACCCACGTCTGGCGTTAACTCCAGTGATCAAAACCTCCCGGTGGCGCATAACCACCGGGAGGTAATCCGCTAACGAAACAGCCTCGAACCGCTATTTTATGTCTACGCCCGACCCTACCACAACGTACCTGAAAGCCGGCATCTCTGCACTTAAGGCAGGCGAACGCGCCCAGGCGCGAGAGTGGCTGCTGCGCGCCGTAGACGCCGACGACTCCGACGAATTGGCCTGGCTCTGGCTTAGCGGCGCTGTGGACACCACAGAAGATCGGCGGGTTTGTCTGGAAAACGTGCTGGCGTTGAACCCAGACAACGAAGCCGCCCGGCGAGGATTGGCAAAATTGGGGGGAACGGCCGTTCCCCTACAACCCCCTCTCCCCCCCACGACGCCCTACGTCGTCGAAACAATCGGCCTGAAACACACCTCCAATTTCAACGACGTTTGGGAACGCGACTGTGACCTATGCGCCTACTGCGCCCAGGAAATCACCTCTCAAGACGAAACCTGCCCTCGCTGCGGGCGCAAACTGGTCGTTTCCACGTATCGTTATGAAAAAGTAAGCGCCAATCTGCACATTCTCTGGGTGACACTGACCGGAATCGCCCAGCTATACCTGGTGCAGGCGCTCTATGATGTCATCGTGCGCCAAAGCGTCCTGGCGGCCGTTTTGCCCATTTGTCTGATGGTCCTTTTTCTGATACTGGCGGCCGGGGTTTATTTTCGCCAATTTTGGGCCTACGCCGGAGCGCTGGCCTGTCTGTCCATCATCTTGTTTGTCAACATTTTGGGCTTTTTCATTCCGGCCACACTTGCGCCCGCGGCGCTGCTGTCCGTTGGCCCAATGCTCGACGAAGTGGTGAACCCGGTTTTAGGCGGCCTGGCCGATTTTCTGCGCTATTTCCAGTTGGCCGCAATTGTTACTGCCCTGCTTGTCGCCGCGCTAAAGGCCGGCCCCGATTTTGAGCGCGTGCAGCATCGCCAGGTGGCCCGGCTGCAGAAAGGCGTTCAAGAAGCCAGTCGCTATCATGCCATTGCGGTGAAAGCGGCAAAACGAGGAGAATGGGCAACGGCCGTACTCCATTGGCAGCACGCCGCCGCCAAAGACCCGGCGCAAATGAGCTTTCAGCGCCAACTGGGCAGCGCTTACGCCCGGCTTGGCTTTTACCAGCGCAGCGCCGACATCTTGCAAGCCGCCCTGCCCCGAACCAACGATCCGGCCCAGCAAGCCCAAATGCAACGCCTGTTAGAAACCGTCAACCGCCAAATAAACACAAACACCAACCAAGAAGAAACAAACCATGAGTAACGAGAAACGGGAAGAACTCGAAAAGCGCGTCAAACAAGCCTACGTAGAAAACGCCATCTTCCGCTGGGAAAGCGCCGTCATCATCAGCCTCACTGTCCTCCTGACCGTCTTATCTGCCATCGGCGTAGGCGTTGATTTTTTGCCATTCTGGGCCTGGCTGCTGGCCGGGCTTCTCGTCGAAGCCGGTCTGGTAGCCAGCAGCCTCACCGACAAGCAGCTTTACCAGAAAATCATGGCCGACGCTCTCCGCCGCGAATTCGATCCCAAACACATCGAAGACAAAGCCCTGCGGGACCAGTTTGTGAAAGCGCTCAACTATCGCAGCCGCATTGAAACGGCAATTCAGGAACAACCTGACAACATGCTCAAAGATGAACTGCTGCAAGCTGCCGGCCAGATTGATAACTGGTTGGAACACATTTACAGTCTGGCGCAAAAAATCTCACGCTACCGCCGCCGCCAGCAGGAGATCGAGCGGGATAGAGAACGCGCCCAGCGGCGTATATACGAAATTCAGCAAGCGATGATTTTAGAAGATGACCAGGCTGTCAAAAAGCAGATGCTCACCACTGTCCAGGGGTTGCAGCAGCAGCTACAAACGTTAGAAGGAGTAGAAAACACCATGCAGCGCGCCGAATTGCAGATCGAAAACTCATTGGCGCATCTGGGAACCATCTACTCACAGGCCCTCCTGGTAGACGCCAAAGATATAGACAGCAGCCGCGCTCAACGTCTGCGCCAGGAAATCTCCGATGAAGTCACCGAACTAAACGAAGTACTCTTAGCAATGGATGAGGTATACACGGCCGAAAGCAGTTAGACCGGGGCATCCTTGTTGTCAAAATTCATCACGTCTGGTAGGATCATACGCTGCAAATTTTTAGAATTGGAGAGTAATCAGCTATGAAGGTGCTGTTGAAGGAAGATGTAGATAATTTGGGTTTAGCGGGCGAGGTCCATGAAGTTGCTCCTGGTTTCGGCCGCAATTACCTTATTCCCAAGGGGTTTGCCATCAAGGCCACGGCCGGAGCCATGAATCAGGCTACCGTCTGGCGCAAGAAAGCTGAAGCCCGCCGCGCCCAAATCCGGGCCGAATATGAAGCATTGGCCGCCAAAATTGAAGGCGTCACGCTGACATTCACGGCTCGCGCCGGTGAAACCGGCAAATTGTACGGCTCTATCACCACGGCCCAGGTGGCCGACGGGCTGAATGAAGCATTGGGCACGGAAATTGACCGGCGTAAAGTGGGTGATGATCCCCTGCGGCAATTGGGCACGCACAAAGTTGTTGTGCGCCTGACCGGTGAGATTCATCCTCATGTGACGGTGATTATTGAGGCTGAGGCCAGCGAAGAACCTGCAGAAGCCACGGCCGTTGCCCCCACCGCCTACGAAGAAGAAGACGAATTCGACGAATTTGATGAATACGAGGAATTTGAAGACGCAGTCTGATAGTTTCTGCCAACAGGCACAGCTTGTTGCCGTCATCATGAGTGCCTGCGTTTCAAGTCACTGGTCTTCATCAGTGACTTTTTTTTAGCATGGACGAACTCGGACATATCCTCCGCGAGGCCCGCGAAACCAAAGGCTTTACCCTGGAGGACGTTCAAGAAGAAATTCGCATTAATGCGAAATATCTGAAATCGCTGGAAATTGGCGATTACAGCGCTTTGCCTACGCCGGTTCATGTGCGCGGTTTTTTGCGTAACTATGCCCGCTTCTTGGGACTGGACCCGCAGCCGCTGCTCGACAGATACGAAAGCAACCTGAACCGGCAGCCGGCAAAATCAGTGGCGCCAACCAAAAACAGTGACAGCAGCAAGAATCTTCCTTCGATAGACTTTGAGTCTCCCGTATTTTATGATCCGGTGAATGTGGAAGTAGACGTTGGGCAGCGGCGCGACCCTGAATCGGCGCTGCGTTTGATCATCATTATTGCCCTGGTCGTTGCCGTGGCGCTGATAGCCAATCGCTTTGTGCCGCTGTTGATGGGTAACGGTGACGGTTCGACGGCCATTACCGATGGCATCAACGACGCTTTGTTGAATATCACCAATCGGGCAGAGGCGACGGCCACGGCCGTTGCCGAAGGCGAAGCGACCCCCACCAGCCCCGGCCAGCAGCCCATTTTTGTGCCCGGTGACGTTATCACGTCTACCTCCCGCAACAATTTCAGCACCACCCTGACGCCGGCCCCAACACGGCCGTCGCTGCCCGCCAATCTCGAGGAAATCAACCTCCGTCTGGACATCAGCGAGCGTACCTGGATGGAAGTGACCATTGACGGCGATGTGGTTTTCAGTGGTTGGGCCAAAAACGGCGACCCGCCTTATGAATGGACGGCCGCCGAAGAGGCCAAAGTCAACACCGGCAACGCCGTCGGCGTGTTTGTCACCATCAACGACATCTCCTGGGGACGCATGGGCAACCGGGGCGAAAACAAAGAAGAAGTCTGGCGCACCACCAATTAATTCAAGGCAGAAGGGCAAATTCTTCCTTCTGCCTTCTAATTTCCACCTGATTCCATGAGCAAACAACAACAGAAGAA
>CALFEW010000989.1 GCA_937958365.1 uncultured Chloroflexota bacterium
GACGCCGAAGCGCCAGAGGTTGAGACCCCCGCGACGATCATCGTCTCGGCGGCGCAGCGTGGGCCGCGCCTGGATGTGCGCGACGTGGTTTCTTATTTTGCCGCCTGTGGCCGCTGCGGTTATTTTCTGTCCGGTTATTGGGCGACCAACGGCAGAGAAGATTTGGAAACGGCCGTTCATCAGGCCAAATCCGGCTGGATTACCCTCTCCTGGAATCAGACAGTGCGCGAACTGGTCCTGAAATCCTACGCCAGCGACATCGAAGCCAACGATCTTCATTACGAAGGGTGTTGCAGCGAATGCCGCCGCCACTTCATTTTCCGCGCTTCGCGCAGCCCCAACCATCCCGACACGTTGCGCATCGAAGTGAAACCCCGCAAACGACAATAGTCATGATTTGCGTGAGAAGCCTCTCTTTCATGCTACAATTCCTCCGAATATTTTCCTTTGGTGACGTGTTTTCAGGAGGATTGCATGAAAGTCAGAACAGAACCATTGCTTGGCGCAACCGCATTTAGTTTCATTTTGTTGTTAGTCTCCAATTTAATATCCACCTTTATTGCCTACAACAATATCAACCGATCTTTACAGGCGATGATGTCGGCTAATTATGATCCCTTTGCCGCACAAACGTCTGTTTTTTCGTCGTTGATTGGGCTGTTGACCTGCCTGGTTATACCGGTGGCCGGGCTGGGCAGCGGCATTATTTATGCCATTCTGCACAATCGGCAGGAACCGTTAACCGGCTCAGCGGCAAAAGGTGGCGCGGCTGCGGGGGCGTTAGGCTTTTTCCTTTCCGGGTTAGTTGGCGCTGTGCTGGCCGGGATCATGGTTATGCCGGTGATGAACCAGATGAATCAGATGGTTTTTGCCGAAGTGGGCGCGGTAGACCCTGGCATTATGAGCAGTCTGACGGGGTTTGGAATTGTTGGCGCCTTGTTTGGCGGGATTTGCGGTGGCGCTATTTTTGCCATTTTAGGTGCGATCTTAGGCGCGTTGGGCGGAGTTTTGGGTAACTCGTTTGCCAAACCGGCCCCGGCCGTTTAAAGATTGACAATTGAAAACCAAGAATACAGAAGGGAGAACGGCCGTTCTCCCTTCTTTTCTCGCCTCTGTTTACCAACCACTGGCCTGGAAAACGGCCGTTAATGCCTGCGCCCGTTCTTCCGGGGTCATCAGGCGGGGTCTGGCGTAGTTTTCGATCAGGCCGGTCCACAACTCCACGTTCAGCAAACGGCCGTCATAAATCGTGTACGTATCTACAAACGTTTGCCGCGTGCCCAACATATCCATCTGGTCGAAAAATAGATTACCCAGCCCGTGGTGGATAAAGCCGCCCTTGTAAAAACCAAAACCTTGCGCGTGATGGCCCTGGCTGCCGGAAACGGCCGTCGCCCCCGCATCCACCCAGGCCTGAAAATCGGCTGCC
The DNA here is from genome assembly GCA_937958365.1 of uncultured Chloroflexota bacterium. Taxonomy (GTDB): domain Bacteria; phylum Chloroflexota; class Anaerolineae; order Promineifilales; family Promineifilaceae; genus Leptovillus. Next base: position 1,430 of record CALFEW010000989.1, read on the forward strand.
TGCTGCGCCGACGACGCGTACTGGTAATCCTCCGCATATTGCAGCGTCACGATGATCAGATACCCCTCGCTCGCCAACTGCCCGATTTGGGCGGCCATCGCACTATCGCAAGCGCGCGCGCCCGGCTCAACGGCCGTTGCCCAGGCATAAGTCGGCCCAAACGAATTGCAGCCGACAAACGCGATCCGGTTGCCGTTGTGTTCAAACAGCGCCGGTTCGGCCGCTGCCGCCCCATCCTTGCCGCCGCCATAGGTTTTCATGCCCGCCGCCTGATACATCTCAATGGTGCGCAGCAAATTCTCCCGCCCCCAATCGTTCAGGTGGTTGCCGGTTAACTCCACCACGTCTGTGCCGATGTGTTGCAGCAGTTCAAAATAGCTGTCCCGCGAACAAAACGTCGTGCCGCCGATGGGGTTGGGGTAGGGGCAGTCCGGCGCGAAGGAGACTTCATTGCTCACGTGGGCGATGTCGGCCGCTTGCAGCACCGGTCCCACGTCGTCGGCCGGCCAGAGGATGCCATTTTGCTCCATGTTGTAAGCCGTTGCCCGCACCAGAGCCGTCACGCCGCTGAGGGCGACGCGGGTAAATTTTTCCGGCGCGTAATTGGAAGCGGGGCCGTTCCAGGCGGTGATAAAGTCGGACACGGCCGTTTCCGTCCCGCTCGCCCCAAAAGAGACCGCCAATGGATAACCCGCCGGGTCAAAATCCCGGTCCAGCGGCGAGACGCCATCCAGGCGCAGCGTTTTAAGTTCCGGCTGAAGCTGGTCGAACGGGAGAATGGTCAGCGACGGCCGTTGTCCCCAAACCTCGTCAACCAACTGCGCCGCGGGGATGATTTGCACCGCGGCGTTGGGCGTTCCCCAGACGGCCGTCAGCGCCGCCGCCGTGTCTGCCGTCACCAGTAAGGGATCGCCGCTGCCCATCTGCCAGGCGGCCTGCAAGTTAACCAGGCTGATGGCGTCGGTCAGGGTGGCGAACGGCGCGGCGGTGGCGTAAATGGTGGTGAAAAACGGCCGTGCCCCATTCGGTTCAATCACCACGTCGGCCTCGCCATCACCTACCCAGGCAAAACCGCCCGGATGCGCCTGAATCACCTGCCGGATGTACGTTTGCAGGTCAGGCGGAACGGCCGGTGAGACGCCTACACGCCAGTTGTTGGCCGGTTGAGAGAGGGGAGGCAGCGCTGTGGGCAGGGAAACGGCCGTGTTGTCTGTGTTTTGTGGCGTGACGGCCGGTGTGGGTGGACGGCCGTCTACCACCGGCGCTGTGTAAGTGGAAACCGACGCCGGAAGGATAGGCGTCGGATATATGACCTCATTTCCTGCGCATCCAACCAGCCCAGACGCCAGCCATGACGCCAGCAAAAGGACCATCAAAAACAGAAGCGCTTGTTTGCAACTGGACAAGAACGGCATAAGCATTAAAATTAACACCATCCGCTAAACATAAAAAAATGGAGCGCCCGATGTCGGAAACCGACCTGAGCAACCCAAGTTTATACATCAACCGTGAATTGAGCCACATCGAATTCAACCGGCGTGTCTTGCACGAATGTTACGCCGAAGGCAATCCCCTGTTGGAACGGGTGAAATTCCTGGCGATCTTTACCAGCAACATGGACGAGCTTTTCATGGTGCGCGTTTCCGGTTTGAAGCAGCAAGTGTTGTTAGGTATTACCAGCACACCCGCCGATGGCTTACTACCGCGTGAGCAACTGGTGGCTGTCCACCGCACCGTCACCCAGCTATTCGCCGAAGCCATGACCATCTGGCGCGACCGGCTGCATCCGGCCCTGGCCCAGGCCAAAATCCACGTCCTCGATTACGATCAGCTAAAAAAAGGACAGCAAATACGCCTGCGCGATTATTTTGAAGAAGTGATTTTCCCGGTCCTGACGCCATTGGCGTTTGATCCTGGTCACCCCTTCCCCCACATATCCAATCTCAGTCTCAATCTGGCTGTGGTAATCCGTGACCTGGAAACGGAGGAAATGCACTTTGCCAGAGTGAAAGTGCCGGCCAGTTTGCCCCGCCTGGTTCCGCTGAAGCCGCTAGACCCGGACGAACTGCTGCCGCCCACCACCCAGAAATTTGTTTGGGTAGAACAAGTCATTGCCGCCAACCTGGACCGCCTGTTTCCCGGTATGCAAATTGTTGCCGCCTATCCATTTCGCGTCACCCGCAACACCGACATGGAAATCCAAGAGGAAGAAGCCGACGATTTGCTGCTGACGATGGAGAAAAATTTGCGCCAGCGCCACTTTGGCTTTCCGGTGCGCCTGGAAATTGATGAAAGCACGCCCGACAACATACGCGATTTGCTGCTGTCTAATCTGCAAATGAACGCCTATGACGTGTACACCTTTAATGGGCCGTTAGGGCTGAGCAGCCTGTGGGAATTGCACAAATTGGAACGGCCGGAACTAAAAGACGCCTCTTTTCGCCCCCGGTACCCGTCTATCTTGCAGGCCGGGGAGAATATTTTTCAGACGTTGCAGCGGCAAGACGTGCTGCTGCACCATCCCTACGACAGCTTTTCACCGGTGATTGACTTTATTCGCGCCGCGGCCGAAGACCCTGACGTGTTAGCGATTAAGCAAACGTTGTACCGCGTGGGACCCAATCCACCGGTCGTTCAGGCGCTGATGCGGGCGCGCGAAAACGGCAAGCAAGTGTCGGCCCTGGTGGAACTGAAGGCGCGTTTTGACGAGGAAAGCAATATTGAATGGGCCAGGGCATTGGAAAATGCCGGCGTCCACGTAGTCTATGGCTTGATTGGCTTGAAGACGCACTGCAAGCTCTCGTTGGTGGTGCGCCGCGAGCGTGACGGTATCCGACGTTACGTTCATGTTGCCAGCGGCAACTATAACAGCCTGACAGCGCGGCTGTATACCGACCTGGGCATCATCACCAGCCAGGAAGACATTGGCGCCGACGCTTCTGAATTGTTTAATTATCTGACGGGTTATTCCAAGCAGACGGAGTACCGCAAGTTTTTGGTGGCGCCGGTGAATTTGCGCCGACACATGCTGGGATTTATCGAACGTGAAATTCAGCACGGGGAGTTGGGGCGTATCATCATCAAAGCCAATTCCCTGGTTGATCCGGAGATAATCTATGCATTGTATCGGGCCTCGATAGCCGGGGTGAAGATAGATTTGCTGATTCGTGGGATATGCTGCTTACGGCCGGGTTTGGAAGGAATCAGCGAAAACATTCGGGTAGCCAGCGTGGTCGGCCGTTTTCTGGAACACAGCCGTATCTATTATTTCCACAACAATGGCAAGC
>CALFEW010000990.1 GCA_937958365.1 uncultured Chloroflexota bacterium
CGGATAAACGCTGATAGTGCTGGTTTTTATCCGCGAAAATCGGCTGTATCCGCGTCCCATTCATCAATCTGCAAACATAGTGGTGACAAGGTGATTAAGTGGAAAACGCCGGTTTATTCTGCCGGGCCGGACAAATATTCCAGCATGGCGCGAATTTGCTGGGCGTGCCCGCCGGTACGGTAATATTCGTGAACAGCCTGCCAGGGCGCTCCCTGAGGAACGGCTTTGTCGAATGGTAAACCAATGCTGTCAATCAGGTCCAGGTCTTCACGTGGTTGCGCCGTATCCCCGTGGGCCAGGGCAGCCCGACAGTAATGCTCCAATTTGTCAAAGTAGGCGATGTTGTCCTGGAGTAACTGTGCGCCAATTGTAACGGGCGCGTGGCAATAAAGCACGTGATCGGCCGGGTAAGCGGCCAACTTCGCCAATGATTGGCGCATGGCAGGCAGACCGGCCGCAGTGCGGGCGGCGGGATAAGGCAGTTCGGCGGCGTCGGCGGCCAGCAAGGTGGCGATTTCCGGCAGGTAGAGGGCCACATGGTCGGGGGTGTGGCCGGGCGTGGCGAACAGTTCCAACGTCAGGTCGCCGCCGTCTATGGTGAGGGTTTCGTCGAACAGGATGGTGGGCGGCGTCAGGCGCACGTCGCCGAAGATGGCCGGTTCGCGGGCTTGCATGGCCGCCAGCGTGGCGGCCGATTCCGCGCCGCGCAAAATGTCGGCGCAGCGGCGGCTGCCGATGATCGGCGCGGGATGGCGCGCCGTCGGCCCGGCGAAAACCTGGTTGCCCCAGGCGTGATCGTAATCGGCGTGGGTGTTGATGATGAGGAGTTGGCGATTGTGCAGATGGGGTTGGGCGTGGTGGAGGAGGGCAACGGCCGTCTCTACGTTAATCATCGTATCCACCAGCACCACGTAACGCTGTGTCAGCACCATAAAGGTCTGCACCAATTCATCGTTGGCAAAAACCAGAATGCGCTCGTCCCAACCCTGGTTGGCAACGGCCGTCACGGTATTGGTGTGTCCGCTCATAGCGAGGAAAAAGATCAAAGATTGAAGAATTGGCGTTTTTGCCAATCTTCAATCTTTGATCTTTTAATCTTTATGTTTACTCAAACTGCTGCCAACTCAGGCTGATCAGGTAGCTGATGATGGCGGCCGGGGCGAGGGCGCTGAAACCCGCGCCGATCATGCCGGCGAGAATCATGATGACGGTGCTGGCGGCGGCGGAGGCGATGTAGAGATAGAGGCCCCATTTTTTCCAATACCACAGGGCGGCCGCGGCGACGACGTTGAGAATGCTGGTAACAATCATCAACCAGGCAAACCAGGGCACTTCGGCGAAAGCCATGCCCATCACCCGCTTTTCGTTGAACAGCAGGATGGTAAAGATGATGTTGACAACCAGAATCAGCAATAAGGCGACTGTGAGAAGAGGTTTGCGTTGTTTGGATACGGCCGTTTTTGTGCCCGTTCCATTTTTCTTCGCATAAGAATTGTTGCTCTTACCCGATTTTGGGGATGAAGCCGGACTTTTTCCAGAATATCTTGCTTTTGCCATATTTTTCCTCGTGGGGAGTCATTTGATGATCTCTATTTTGACACTACGCCGGGTTTTCGTCCAATGGGAAGGTTTTCAGATGGAAACGGCCGTCATCAGCCACATGCCCTTCTCCTGCCTGGCCTGCATGGCAAAAGCAAACCGGTCCAGGTCCAGCGCGTATTGCAGGTCGGTCATGGGCACATGGGTCAATGCCGGATTGGCAAAGAAACGGCCGTTTATCGAATCACGCACCCGCGCCAGATAGGGGGCCGGGTCGGGCTGCCCGCCGCGCAGCAGCGCCGACAGATAATCGGAACAGGCGCGATCTTCTTCACCGTAACCGCCAGGGCGGTCGTCGGTGTTGACAAACGTCACCTGTTCCGGCTGCATGGCCTGGATAGCGCGGGCAGTAGCTCCGGCGCAAACAAAACTGGCGCTAAAAACGGCCGTGGCCTGTACGCTGCGCACCACGCCTTGCGTTCCGGCGCTGGTGCGCTGGATGAGGCGACGGCCGTTCAAGTCTACGTCCACCAGGTCTGTGGGGGAGTTACCATAATCG
>CALFEW010000991.1 GCA_937958365.1 uncultured Chloroflexota bacterium
TTCGTTCACTTCTGGCTCTACTGGAATTCCAAAAGCGGTGATGGGGCGGCATGGTTCCTTAACCCACTTCCTCCCCTGGATGGCGGAAACCTTTGGGCTGGACAGCGCGGATCGTTTTAGCATGCTTTCTGGCCTGGCGCATGATCCGCTGCAACGCGATATGTTTACGGCCGTTTGGCTGGGCGCAACCATTTGCGTGCCGGACCCCCGCCAGATTGGCGCGCCCGGTTGGTTGGCTAACTGGCTGCTAGAGCAGCAAGTCACCATCGCAAACCTGACGCCCGCGATGGGGCAAGTTATCACCGACGCCACGATCAACCCCGCAGCGGCCAATCTCGCCCTTCCGTCGCTGCGATACACCTTCTTCGTGGGTGACGTATTGACGCGGCGCGACGTAAATCGGCTGACGGCTTTGTGCCCCAATCTGACAGTTGTCAATTTTTATGGCTCCACCGAAACGCAGCGGGCCGTGAGCTATTACGTGGTGGACAACCAGGCGCAGCTGCCTGCCAGCACGCAGCCTAAAGAGGTGATTCCGCTGGGCCGGGGCATGAAGGACGTTCAGCTTTTGCTGCAAAATGCCAGCGGGCAGTTGGCCGGCGTGGGTGAAATAGCCGAAATCCACGTGCGCAGCCCACATCTAGCCCTGGGTTATAAAGGTGATGAGGCGCAAACCGCCAGTCGTTTCCTGTCGAATCCTTATGGCAGCCGAATGGCCGGAGACCGGCTGTACCGTACCGGCGACATGGGGCGTTATCTGCCGGATGGCAACGTGGAGTTTGTGCATCGCGCCGATCATCAGGTGAAGGTGCGTGGCTTCCGCGTCGAACTGGGGGAAATTGACGCGATGTTGGGGCAGCACACGGCCGTACACCAGGCCCTCACCATCGCCAGCAAAAACAGCCACGACGGGTCTACGCGCCTTTCCTCCTTCATCGTCCTGAAGCAGGAACAGTCCGTAACCGAACCAGACCTGCGCCAATATTTGCGCAAGAAGCTGCCGATGTACGCGGTTCCCACCGACATCCTCTTGTTAGACGCGCTGCCGTTGACGCCCAATGGCAAGGTAGACCGGCGCGCCTTGCACGTCCCGGATCATGTCGTCCACGATTCTGGCGCTAATTTTAAGGAAGCCAGAAGCGAACTTGAAGCGATTCTGGTGCGGATTTGGGAGAACGTGTTGGGCGTGCATCCCATCAGCATTCATGACAACTTTTTTGAAATTGGCGGGCATTCGTTAACGGCCGTTCGCGTCTTTGCCCAAATCGAGCGGGACACCGGCCTGCGCCCACCCTTAACCATTCTTTTCCAGGCGCCCACCATTGCCCAACTGGCGGCGACCATCGAAAGCGAAGGCTGGACATCTCATTGGACTTCGCTTGTACCTATCCAGACCAACGGCGCACAGCCACCTTTCTTTTATGTCTCGCCTTTCCTGATAAGCGTGCTGAGCCTATCAACCCTGGGGCACTATTTAGGAGTAGACCAGCCGATGTATGGTTTGCAGCCGCAAGGGATGGATGGCGACCATCCGATTCACCGCAGCGTGAAAGAAATGGCCAGCCATTACATCCAGGAGATGCGTTCCCTGAAACCGGAAGGACCGTATCTATTGGGCGGGCATTGCGCCGGGAGTTGGGTGGCTTTTGAGATGGCGCAGCAATTGCAGGCGGCAGGGGAAACGGTAGACTTGTTGGTCCTGGTAGATTCCCGGCCGCCGAACATTGAGCCGCCTCAGGTGAATCGTTTGCGGTACATGGTTAACCGGGTGGCTTTTTATTGGCGAGACGGCCGTTTACGGCACGCCATAAGCTGGCAGTTAAGTCTGGTATATCAACGGTTTGTCACGCTCAACGTTGGCAAGGAAAATTCCCAGCGCGTTGCGGCCGTGCGTAAAGCCCACGCTGAAGCCCATCACAACTATCGTTCTGGCACGTTCGATGGCGACGTCCTCTTTGTTCGTAGTTCCGAATCGGCTGCCCTGAAAGACAAAGAGTGGCATTATCGCTGGTCAGAACTTATCACCGGGCGCCTGACGCCGGTGATTATTCCCGGTACACATGCCGGGCTTCTGGTTGAACCAAACGTCAACGTGATGGCCGCCGAAATCCGCGCGGCGATTGATCAGATTATAGAATGACCCAACAAACCTTAACGGAAGAACAGCGGTGGATTGCCACCTTTAAACCAGTCAATCAGCCACGGTTGCGGCTGATTTGTTTTCCTTACGCCGGGAGTGGGCCGGTGGTGTTTCACCAATGGCCCAACGAATTGCCCCAGGATGTAGAGGTGTTGGGCGTGCGTCTACCCGGCCGCGAGACCCGTCTGCGCGAACCGGCTTTTACCAGTTTGTCGCCTTTGGTGGCTACGTTGGCTGATGTGTTACGGCCGTTTACCGACACCCCTTTTGTTATTTTCGGCCACAGCATGGGGGCGCTCATCGGGTTTGAGTTGGTTCGTTACTGGCGGGATCAAAATGGGCCACAGCCTGTTCATCTTCTCGTCTCAGGCCATCGCGGACCTCATCGCCCGGCCCATCACCCTCAGGTCCACACTGCCGATAAGCAGACGTTTCTCAATCGGCTCAAAAACCTGGGAGGGACGCCCGCGCAATTTTTCGCCCTGGATGATCTGGTAGACATCATGCTGCCCGCATTACGGGCAGACTTTTCCGTTTGGGAGACATACGCATACGAAGAAAAACTACCCCTGGCGCTGCCTATTACCACCTTTGGCGGCCGTGGCGACAGCGAAGCGACAGAAGCGGATTTTGCCGCCTGGCAGCAGCATACCAGCCAAGACTTTAGGCTGCACCTGTTTGATGGCGGTCATTTCTACTTTCGTCAAGACGCATCGCCCCTCATCCGTCTGATTCATGCCATCGTAGAACCTGCAAAAGAATAATCCGCCCCCTTCGACCGCCCAGATTACCTATTTACTCAAACCGCCATAACAATAGTATAGTACAGTTACTTCTATGCACTCCTCACAAGGGTTGGCGATGAAGCTTTTCATCGCCGATCAATTGTTTTTGTAAGCGTTCAAGTGCGACGCACCTTTTCCAGAGTAGTAGGCCACAAGTATGCTGTTTGCAAGTGCGTCGCACCTCTGGGCTGAACGCTTACCCAATTGCTACAAGACCATGAACATCTTATACGTTGAAGATGACCCCCAAAGTGTAGACCGGGTACGTCGGGAATTTGCGCAGGCGCTGCCAGATACTGTATTGGAAACGGTCGGAACGTTTCGTGATGCCCGTGAACAACTGACCGGTCCTATTGCTTATAACGTGTTGTTGTTGGACCTTTCGCTGCCGGATGGCGGCGATGGGTTGAATTTGATAGCGGAGCTGCGGGGGGAAGCACGGCCGTTAACCATCATCGTTCTCATCGGCAGCGATGGTGAGGAAACGGCCGTTGCTGCCTTCCAAACCGGCGCCGATGATTACATCGTCAAAGGCAAAGATTACCACACCCGGCTGCCTGGCTTAACCGACGCTGCGTTCCAGCGTCGCCGCATCATGACTGCCGGTACCCAGCTTTACCCGACTTTAGCCGTTGAAGGCATTATCCGCGACGTGACCGGGCACAAACTGGTCGAAGAAAGGCTGTATTTACAAAACGCTGCGTTGAATGTCGCCGCCAACGGCATCGTCATCACCAATACCGATGGCATCATCGAGTGGATCAATCCCGCCTTTACGGCGCTAACCGGCTACACCATGGCCGAAGTCATCGGACGTAATCCTCGTGAATTGGTTAAGTCTGGTCGGCACAACCGGGAATTTTATCAGGGGATGTGGGACACCATTCTCGACGGCCGTGTCTGGCATGGCGAGTTGATCAACAGGCGCAAAGATGGGTCACTTTACCACGAGGAGCAAACCATCACCCCACTGCGCGATGAAACGGGCCATATCACCCACTTTGTCGCCATTAAACAAGACATCACCGCCCGCAAACAGGCCGAGCAAGAAAACTATCTGCTATTGGCGCTGCCCAACGCCATCGCCGACGCCCCGTCGCTGGAATCGGCTTTGGAAGCGGCCTTAAGCCTGGTCTGCGAATACGCCGACTGGGACCTGGGCGAGGTTTGGGTCCCTGCTCCGATCAACCTTCCGGGCAGCCCGGAGCATCTCACCTTGCTCATGCAGTATCACTACGAACCGGAAATGGACGAGGCATTCCGCACGTTCAGCCAGCAATTTGCCTTTACCCTGGGCGATGGTTTACCGGGGCGGGTGTGGCGTGCCCAGGATGTGATCTGGCTGCCTGACATTGCCCTGGAAGCGAGTTTTCTGCGGATGGAAGCGGCCGTGCAACTCGGTTTTCGCGTTGCCGTGGGGCTGCCCATTTTGTTGGATGGTGTGGTAACGGCCGTTATGTGTTTCTTCTTGAAGGGCGAACGGCAAAAAGATGACCGGCTGGTCTCGTTAATGTCTGGCGTTGCCAGACAATTGGCGGCTACTTTTCAGCGCAAACAATATCAAGAAAGATTGTCCGAATCGCAGTGGTTGGCCCAGGCTACCATAGATTCACTCAGCGCCCACATCGCCGTATTGGACGAAGAAGGCGTGATTATCGCCGTGAATCAATCCTGGCTCGACTTTGCCCAAGCCAATGGCGCTGTGTTGACGCGCATCGGCATCGGCATGAACTATCTGGCGGTCTGCGCCGCCACCGGCGACGACGAAGCGGCCGATGCCCGGCAGGTTGCAATGGGAATTCGGGCGGTCATGCGCGGCGAACTCCATGCGTTTATGCTGGAGTACCCTTGCCATTCGCCCCACGCGCCGCGCTGGTTTGCCGTCCGCGTGACGCCTTTGCCCGGCAACGACCCCAAACGCCGCCGCGTGGTGGTAACACACGAGAATGTCACGGCCCATAATCTGGCCGTGGAAGCGCTGCGCGACAGCGAACATCATTACCGGCTGCTGTTCGACAACAATCCCCAGCCCATGTGGGTCTATGATTTGGAAACGCTGGCCTTCCTGGCGGTCAATGCAGCGGCCGTTGCCCGCTATGGCTACACGCGGCAAGAATTTCTGGAGATGACCCTGAAGGATATTCGCCCGCCAGAGGAAGTGGCGCGGCTGTTGGCCGACGTTGCCCAGGCGCGGCCGGCGCTGCAATATTCTGGCGAATGGCTGCACCAATTGCAAGACGGCCGTATCATTGACGTAGAAATCGCCTCCCACACCCTGACGTTTAACGGCCGTGTCGCCGTCCTCGTCGTCGCCTTCGACATTACGGATCGCAAACAGGCCGCGGCGCAACGCCTGGCGCAGGCGCGGCGGCTGCAAGAGATTCTGGACGCCGTCCCCGAAGGCGTGGTGTTGTTGGCGGAAGCCGGGTGGGTAGTGTCGGCCAATCCCCATGGACGCGAGTTGTTGTTTGATTTGTGTGGCAGTGCGGTAGGCGACCGGCTGGAAGAGATTAACGGCCGTTCCCTCCAAGAATTTCTCGCCCCTCCCGGCAACGACAGCCGCCATACTATCCAACGCGGCCAACGTTACTTTGAACTGCTGGCCCAGCCCATAACGCCAGAAGCAGCCGGCAGCAATTGGGTGCTGCTGCTGCGCGATGTTACTGTGGAACACGAGCGCGAGCAGTATCAGCAGACCCAAGATCGCCTGGCGACCGTCGGCCAACTGGCCGCGGGCATCGCCCACGACTTCAACAACGTCATGGCCGTCATCATCCTCTACGCCCAACTGC
>CALFEW010000992.1 GCA_937958365.1 uncultured Chloroflexota bacterium
ACTCCTTAACACATGAGGAACCAATTGGTCGGTGATTTGTACTCACCAACAAGGTTATCACAAAAAGCTGTATGTAGTCTTAGAAATCGCCGCCAAATTGCGTCCAGGCAGCGTAAACGGGAACGAGGGGAGGGGCAACGGCCGTTTCCCCCCATTGGTTCAATCCTGCTAACCATGATACCATTCAAATCATTATTGGTGTGGACGGAGTCTCCTGGACGCTTCCTGTTCCAAATCAACCTCAGAGGGTACATTGTAAATGAAAGATCTTTTTGCCAATGCTTTTGCAGGGCAGACAGTGCTTGTCACCGGGCACACCGGCTTTAAAGGCTCCTGGTTAACCGCGTGGCTGCTGGAATTGGGCGCGCACGTCGTCGGTTTTAGTCTGGACGAAGCGCCTACCGACCCCAGCAACTTCATCGTCTCTCGCCTCAGCGAACACATCACCGACGTTCGCGGCGACATCCGCGACCTGGAAGCGGTACAAACCACCATCGAAACTTACCGACCTTCGGTGATTTTCCACCTGGCTGCTCAACCGATTGTCTTTCGTTCTCTGGCCGAACCGAAATTGACCCTGGACACCAATGCCATGGGCACGGTGAACGTCCTGGAAGCGGTGCGGGCCACCCATTCGGTTAAATCGGTGGTGTGCGTCACGACGGACAAGGTATATGCCAACCAGGAGTGGATTTGGGGCTACCGCGAAAGCGACCCGCTGGGCGATTACGACCCCTACAGCGCCAGCAAAGCGATGGCCGAGTTGGCCGTCGCCTCCTACCGCGAATCTTACTTCCCCGCCCGAACCTATGACAAACACGGCGTCGCCATCGCCACAGTGCGCGCCGGCAACGTCATCGGCGGCGGCGATTTTGCCGATTATCGCCTGGTTCCTGATTGTATGCGCGCCTTGATGGCCGGTGAACCGATTAAAATTCGCAATCCGTTGAGTGTACGGCCGTGGCAGCACGTTCTGGAACCCATCAGCGGCTACATGTGGGTGGCCGTCAAACTGCTGCAAGAAGGCGCAACCTTCGCCGAACCCTGGAACTTTGGCCCGCTGGAACAAAAAGGGGTGACGGCCGGGGCGCTGGCCGAACGACTGGTTGATCTGTGGGGGTCCGGTTCCTGGATACACACCCATCCCGAACTGGAAAAATCAGAAACCGGCCATCTGCGGCTCAGTTGGGACAAAGCCGCCACCCGGTTAGATTGGCGGCCGGTCTACAACTGGGAAAAAGCGCTGGCCGAAATCGTTGGCTGGTACAAGATATTTCAATCGTCGGCCAGCATGTCAGCCGACTCGTCGGCCGACATGTAAGAAGCCAACCGCTCCCATCTGCAAACCTACGTAGACCACGCCCGCGCCGTCGGCGTCGGCTGGACGAAGTAAACAATGGGACGCGGATAAACGCGGATGGGACGGATTTCAACGGATTTTTTTTAAATTATCCGCGAAAATCCGCCAAATCCGTGTTTATCCACGTCCTGTTTCTTTCTTAAAAACTTTCCCCGCGTTCGGCCATCTGGCGCAGCAGGGCTGGTGGTTGGAAGCGTTCGCCGTAGGTTTCGGCCAGTTCCTCGCTGCGGGTCACAAATTTTGCCACCCCATAATCGTTGATGAATTGCAGCGTGCCACCCTTAAACGGGGCAAAGCCCCAACCAAAGATGCTGCCAATGTTGGCGTCGGCCACGGAAGTTAACACGCCTTCTTCGTAACAGCGGGCCGTCTCCAGCGCCTGGATGAACATCATGCGCTCGATCATCGCTTCTTGCGAGAGTTTTGCGCCTTGCCGCGGGAAGATGGTTTGCAGCTCTGGCCAGAGGTATTTGCCGCCGTTGGCCGGGTATTCGTAGAAACCGGCGCCTTTGGCTTTGCCGAAACGGCCGTATTCCCCCGTCATCACATCCAACACCCGGTCGCTGGGATGGCTGGGCAATTCCTTGCCCTCGGCGGCCATATCCTGGCGCGTTTGCTCGCGGATGTGCAGCATCAACCCCAGGCTCACCTCGTCGGACAGCGCCAGCGGGCCAACGGGCATTCCGGCTTGCAATCCGGCCATCTCAATGGCGCGGGGATGCTGCCCTTCGCCCAAAAGCGCCTGCCCTTCTTGCACGTAAGTGCTGAACACCCGCGAGGTGTAGAACCCCCGGCTGTCGTTGACAACAATCGGCGTTTTGCGGATTTGCAGCACGTAGTCGAACGCTTTCGCCAGCGTCTCCGGGCTGGTCTGCGCGCCGGTGATGATTTCCACCAGCCGCATTTTGTCTACCGGCGAGAAGAAATGCAGGCCGACGAAGTTGGCCGGCCGCAAGGAGCGTTCGGCCAGCCCGGTGATGGGCAGCGTGGAGGTGTTGGAGGCGAACACGGCCGTTTCCGCCACCTGCGCCTCGGCCTCCTGCGTGACTTTCGCTTTTAATTCCCGGTCTTCAAACACCGCCTCGATGATCAGGTCGCAGCCCTGCAAATCGGCCGCGTCGCCGGTGGCGGTGATGCGGCCCAGGATTTCCTGCTTCTGCGCCGCGCTCATTTTGCCCCGCGACACCCGCTTGTTGACAATCGCCTCGATGCTCGCCTTGCCCGCGTCGGCCCGCGCCTGGTCCACGTCTTTCAGCACCACCGTCATGCCCGCATAAGCCGAGACGTAGGCGATGCCGTGCCCCATCATGCCTGCGCCCAGCACGCCCACTTTCTGCGTCGTTTGCGGCGGCACGTCGGCGGGGCGGCTGGCCCCGGCGTTGATCTGGTTGAGTTGGAACCAGAAGGCGTTGATCATGTTTTTAGCTGTCTGGCCGGTGGCGACGTTGGCAAAATAGCGCGATTCGATGCGCGTGGCCGTTTCGAAATCTACCACCGCGCCTTCAACAGCCGCCGCCATGATCGCTTCGGCGGCGGGATAATTGCCGTAGGTTTGTTTTTTGAGGATGGCGGGGGCGATGGCGAGCATTTGGGCGACAGACGGCCGTTTCGGATCGCCGCCCGGCATTTTGTAACCCGGCTGGTCCCACGGCTGTTTGGCCTGGGGATGGGCCAGAATCCAGGCCCGCGCCTTCGCCAACATCTCGTCCCGGTCGGCGGCCAGATCGTCAATGATGCCCGCCGCCTTGGCCGCCTGCGGATTCATCTGCGTGCCTTCGGAGAGATAGGGAAACGAGGGTTGCAGGCCGATCATGCGCGTCAGGCGCATAATGCCGCCGCCGCCAGGGATGAGGCCCAGCGTCACTTCCGGGAAGCCAAATTTGCTGCGCGGATCGTCTATGGCGATGCGGTGATGGCAGGCCAGGGCCAGTTCCAACCCGCCGCCCAGCGCCGTGCCATTCAACGCCGCGACGACCGGTTTGCCCAGCGTTTCTAACTGGCGGAACCCGGCTTTGAGGGCTTGTGTGTTGTGGAAAACGGCCGTTGCGTCCGTCTCCCCCACAATCATCTCCAGGTCCGCCCCGGCCAGAAAAGTCTTTTTGGCCGACGTGAGAATGACGCCCGCCAGGTTCGTCTCCGCCGCCAACTGCGCCAGCGCCGCGCGGAAACCTTCGCCAAACTCATCGTTCAGCACATTCGCCGATCGACCCGGCATGTCGAGTGTTAACGTGACAATATTCTGTTCATCTTTTTCGTATTGAAAGGTCATGATTCTCCCCATCATTCAAATTAGACACGCTCGATAATCGTGGCAATCCCCATGCCGCCGCCCACGCAGAGCGTGATGAGCGCGGTCGTCAGGTCCAGGCGTTCCAGTTCGTCCAGCACCGTGCCCAGCAGCATCGCCCCGGTCGCGCCCAGCGGGTGCCCCATGGCAATCGCGCCGCCATTGACGTTGACGTTTTCGCTGCCCTCAATGCCCATGTCGCGCATAAACCGCATGACAACGGCCGCAAACGCCTCATTCACCTCAAACAGATCAATGTCTTTCACCGACATACCGGCCTGCTTGAGCGCTTTCTTAGACGCGGGCGCCGGGCCAACCAGCATGATGGTCGGCTCCGTGCCTACCAGGGCGGCGGCGCGAATTTTAGCGCGGGGCTTCAGGCCCAGCGCTTTGCCCATCTTTTTGCGCCCCACCAACACCAGCGCGGCCCCATCTACAATGCCGGAGGAGTTACCGGCCGTATGCACGTGGTTGATGCGCTCGACTTCCGGGTAACGCTGCATGGCGACGGCGTCGAAGCCCATTTCGCCCATCATCTGGAAAGCCGGGCTGAGTTTGCCCAACGATTCCAGCGTCGTGCCGGGGCGAATGAATTCGTCGTCGGCCAGGATGGGCAGCCCGTTCATGTCTTTTACCGGCACGAGCGACTTCTTGAAGTGGCCGTTGGCGCTGGCGTGGGCGGCACGCTGCTGTGATTGCAAAGCAAAACGATCCACGTCTTCACGGCTGAAGCCTTCAAGCGTGGCGATTAAATCGGCGCTGACGCCCTGGGGGATGAAGTGGGTCTTGCTGTTGACCTTGGGGTCGGCGACCCATGCGCCACCATCCGAACCCATGGGCACGCGGGACATAGATTCGACGCCGCCGGCAACGACCAGCTTTTCCCAGCCGGAGCGCACTTTCATGGCCGCCAGATTGACAGCTTCCAGGCCGGAGGCGCAGAAGCGATTGAGCTGCACGCCGGGCACGTCTACGTGCCAATCGGCATAAATAGCGGCCGTGCGGGCAATATCCGCGCCCTGATCGCCGACGGGGGTGACGCAGCCCAACACAACGTCGTCTACCTGGGAGGTGTCCAGATCGTGGCGCTGCTGCATCTCGTGCATCAGCGTGGCGACCAGATCAATGGGCGTGACTTCGTACAGGCTGCCGCTGCTTTTGCCTTTGCCTCTGGGGGTTCTGAGGGCATCAAAAACGTATGCATCTGGCATGTGTTTCTCTCCTGGTGGTGAATGGGTATCCCAAATAAAATGCTCCTGTACAACTATACAGGGCTTGGGGCAAGTTGTAAATTAGCGGGTGGGAAATGAGATTGGACCAATCTCCAAAAAGGATTGGACCAATCTTTTTTGGAGGCGATTATTGCAGGAAGGGGTTGTATTGCTTTTCCGCGCCGATGGTGGTGGCGGGGCCGTGACCGGACAGGACCTGGGTTTCGTCGGGCAAAGTGAGCAGTTGTTCGCGGATGGAACGGAGGAGCAAGTCATAGTCACCGCCGGGCAGGTCAGTGCGGCCGATGCTTTGTTGGAACAGCGCGTCACCGGCAAAAACGACGCCATGATCAGGCAAATAAAAGCTGACGTGTCCGGGGGCGTGACCAGGCGTAAACAAGACGTGGACCGCGATCCGGCCGATCTGCAAAATTTGTCCCTCGGCCAGCATCTCGTCGGGCGGCGGTGGGGCAGGAAAGCGGATGTTCCACAAAGCCGCGCTCATGGTAGCGCTGCGGAGCATTTCGATGGCTTCAGGGTGGAGGTAAATAGGAACCGGTTTTTCGGCTTTCAGTTCGGCCAGTCCGGCGACGTGGTCGAAATGGCTGTGGGTGAGCAAAATGTGGGTGAGGTTGTCGCCGCGTTCGTCCAGGGTGGCGGCGATGGCCCGACCGTTCCACGAGGGATCGATCACGGCCGTTGCCAGCGTCTCTTCACACACCAGCACGTAACAGTTGGTTTGCAGCGGGCCAAGTGGCAATTGCAGGATTTCGATCATCGGTCAACTACTCGCTTTGATGGGGCGCAGCAGCGGCGTTTCCGCCGGCAAAATGCGCTGCGTGTACCAGCCCAAATACACAATCTCGCCCAGGGCGGCGGCGTTCAGGGCGACGGCGGCGGTGGGCAGACCGGGCCATTTGTTGAACAAACCAATCGCCAGGATAACGGCCGTGACCACCAAATTGATCGCCATGCCGACGTTGACCGCCTTTGTCACCCGACGGTTGATGAGCAGACCGCGCAGCCAGGAGATAAACGTCGCCAAAGCGGGGAAGAAGAGGAAATAGACCAGACTGGATTCGGTGAGCGCGCCAACAACGGCCGTCATGTCTTGCACCACGTAAATGTAATAAGCGGCCAGCGGCGTAAAGACAAACAAGGCCACCAGGCCGGTCGTGGCCAGGGCCAGGTTGAGACTGAAGCGGCGCAGCGGTTGAAAGGTGTCGCGCCGTTCGCTCAGCGCGATGACCACTTCCGGCAGGGCCAGAGCCGCCGCACGGGCCATGAGCATGATCTGGAAGACCACCGGCCAGGCGGCCAACGATTCCACCGGCTGGTCCAACCGCGCCAGGCTGAACGTGACCATAGGCTGGGCCAGCAAAATGAGCAGGGAAGTGGCGGCCAGGGGCAGGTGGAACCAGAACAATTCGCGGGACGTCAGGGGCGGCCCGGCGGCAGGTACGTCGGATGAAAGGTGTTGGCGCTGCAACGGCCGTACCGCCACCGTCGCATACAGCGCCTCGGCCACCACGCCGGCCATCAACGACGTGGCCCCGATGATGATGCCCGGCCAGCCGCTAAACAAAGCCAGGGAAACGGCCGTGCCGCCAGACGATAGCAGACGAACGGCCGTGCCCCAGGCCACCTTGCGCGTATCGCCAAAATGAATCATCACCCCTTGCAAAAAACGCCGCCAGGCAATAGCGGCCGTCCAAAACACCATGATCTGCATCCCCGGCCGCACCCACTGCGCCACCTCCGGCGGCGTGCCCAACCAGCCGAGGACAATCACGTCGAACAGCGGCGTGAAGGCGACCAACGCCGCCACAATAGTCAGAGCAATGGCCCATTGAATGGTGAACCGGCGCACCAATAAAAACGAATGGCGATCTTTCACCAACGCTGTCGAGGTCGCCAGCAGGTTAATAATGGGGCTTTCGATGGTCACAGACAGGCTGTTGACGATGCCAAACGCCGCCAGCATGATCACCTCGTTGGGCAGGCGGTTGATGGAAGCGCTGATGATGGGGCCTTCGGCCGTCATGAGCAGCCAACTGGCAAAGAGGGGCAGCCAGAACCACAAAATGTTTCGTTGTCGCATAAAATGGTGAGTATAACACGCCGGATTGATTTCTGTTAAAATCCTCGCAGCACTATCCCACCTTAACTGTTGAACCGTACCAACCTCCCGGAAATTGATAACTTCCGGGAGGTTATTTTGAAGGAGAACCATGCGCAAAAAAGTCATTTTGATTACCGGAGCGGCCGGCGAAATTGGGCAGGCGCTTATCAAAAGTTTGGCGGCGTCTGGCAATAACCACGTCCTCAGCCTGGATTTACATGATTTACCCGCCGACATGGCGGGCTACTCTACCCACATGCAAGGCGACATCCTGGACCATAACCTGTTTGCCCGTCTCGTGACCGAATATGATTTTGACGTGATTTTTCACCTGGCGGCGCTGCTTTCCACGCGCTCAGAATTTGCGCCGGAGCTGGCCCATCAGGTAAACGTGAATGGCACGCTGGCCCTGCTGCAAATGGCCGCCGAGCAGTCGCAGCGGCGCGGTGAACCGGTGCGTTTTATTTTTCCCAGCTCCATCGCCGTTTATGGGCTGCCCGACCCGGAGACAAAGATACGAGATTTTTACGTGCGGGAATGGGACTGGAACTATCCGACAACGATGTATGGCTGCAACAAGTTGTATTGCGAGATGTTGGGCACGTATTTTGGCAGTCATTATCAGCAGTTGGCCCGTTCCAAACCGGTGATGCTGGACTTTCGGGCAGTGCGTTTTCCGGGCCTGATTAGCGCCTATACGACGCCATCAGGCGGCACGAGTGATTATGGGCCGGAGATGCTGCACGCGGCGGCGCAGGGCCAGCCATATGCCTGTTTTGTGCGCGAGGACAGCGTGATCCCCTTCATGGCAATGCCCGATGCGGTCACGTCGCTGCTGCAACTGGCGACGGCCGAACGGGCGGCGCTGCGACGTACTGTGTATAACGTAACGAGTTTTAGTTTAACGGCCGTTCAGTTCCGCGACGAAGTCCTCAAAGCCTTTCCCAACGCCTGCATCACTTTTGCGCCAGACGTGCAGCGCCAGGGGATTGTGGATAGCTGGCCGGCGGGGCTGTCCGATAAGGCCGCGCGGCGCGACTGGGGTTGGGAACCGGCCTACGACGTGGAACGCGCCTTTACGGAATATCTGGTCCCCAACATTACCCGGCGGTATGCGGCTTAAAAGGGAAAATTCCGGCGTCATACGCCATCCCACAGACTATTTGTCCGGGGAACGAGCAATTCATGGAAGATCGTAAACAGTTGACGCGATTTGCCTGGTTGTCTATTGGCACGGCCGTTTTAACCATTTCGCTCAAAGTGCTGGCCTACTTTCTCACCGGATCGGTGGGCTTGTTGTCTGATGCGCTGGAATCGGGCGTTAATCTGGCGGCGGCCGTGATGGCGCTGGCTGCGCTGACCATTGCCGCCCAACCACCCGACGATCAGCATACTTACGGCCACGCCAAAGCCGAGTATTTCTCCAGCGGCGCTGAAGGCGCGATGATTTTGTTTGCGGCGTTGATGATTGCAGCGACGGCCGTGCCCCGTCTCCTAAATCCGCAGCCTCTAGAACAGGTCGGATTAGGCGTCGTGGTTTCCATCGTGGCCGGGCTGCTCAATCTGGCGACAGCGCTGGTTTTGCAGCGCGCCGGCAAGCAATACAACTCTATCACCCTCACCGCCGACGCCCATCACCTGTTATCCGATGTCTGGACTTCGCTGGGGGTGGTGATTGGCGTGGGCGCAGTGGCCCTGACCGGTTGGGATATTTTGGACCCGCTTATCGCGCTGCTGGTCGCTGCCCAAATCCTTTATTACGGCGTGAAACTGGTGCGTAAATCGGCCGAAGGGTTGATGGACACCGCGCTGCCGCCGGAGGAATTGGCTCAGGTAACGGCCGTTCTCGACAAATATTGCCACCAGGAAGCCATCGAATATCACGCCCTGCGCACCCGCCAATCAGCGTCGCAGCGCTTTCTGTCTGTCCACGTCCAGGTTCCCGGCGACTGGACGGTGCAACATGGACATGCTTTATTGGAGGAGATAGAGCGTGATTTGCGGCAGGCGTTACGGCCGTTATCCGTCCTCACCCACCTGGAACCCATCGAAGACCCAACTTCCTGGCAAGACATTCCACTCAATCGGGAGTAGTTGACAGTTGACAGTTGACAGTTGACAGTTGATAGATGTCGGAACGTCTGGCTATCAGCTATCAACTGACAACTAATCCCCCCGTGGCGGATTGGCGAAGGTGTAGGTAAACAGACCGATGACGCCGCCCAGAACGGTCGTGATCAGGCCCGACCAGACGCCAAAGCTGGCGAAAACGGCCGTGCCCGGCAAGCTCAGCGCGTAATAAATGTAAATCAGCAGCGCCCCGGCCAAGCCCCACAAAACCCAACCCACCTGCCACGTCAGATTCATCCGGTAGCGTAAACCCAACATGTAGCCCAAGATACCCACCATCACCAGCCCGCCAAAAACGGCAAACAACATGGTAAATTCCGACAGCGCAATGCTGAGAATCGGTTCGTCAGGCGGCTCAATGGGCGGAACGGCCGTCGCCGTCGCCGGGGGTATGGGGGTGTCGGTGGGAATGGGCGTTTCTGTGGGCGTGGCCGTGAGGGTGGGCGTGTCAGTGGGCGCCGGCGTTGGCGTAATCACAGCCACCTGGGCTTCCCCTTCAATGAGGATGTCTACCTCTTCCGAAGTTTGGGCGTCGCCGGAAACGGCCGTAATGCGAAACTTGCCCGGTCCGGTGCTGGCTTGCAGCACATAATCCAACTGCGCCACGCCATTGCTCGTCGGCGCTTCGGCGATGATGTTCAACGTGCCCTGAATGCGGTCCCGCTGAATAAATTGCACCATCGTGCCATCAGGGACCGGGTGGCCGTTACGATCCCGAATGATGCCCGTTTGCAGGCGCAGCGTATCTCCCACCGACGTTTCCAGCGGGGCTTCGCTGGAAGGTGATTGCCGGCCACCGCCGCCATCCACAATGTACAACTCAATCACCTGAGCCGGATTGGGCTGGACCTGACCGGCGACGCTGTATTGAATTCCTTCAATGTCCACCGGCGACCGCCCGCTCAGCGGCAACTCCATGAATAAAGCCCGCGCCGAAGCGTCTATAAAAGCGTCTATTTTGCTGTAAACCCCAAAATAAGCTGTCAGTTTGCTAATCTCGGTGCTGTCCAGGTAATAGGGCGCGTTATAGGCGAAAGCGATAACCTGCGAATTACGCAGCAAATCCTGGCGCTGGGCCAGGAAATCTTGCACAGCCTGAATTTGCGGCGCGTCGAGCATCGCAAACACGATCCAATCCACACCACCGTTAAATGATTCCTGCACCAGAAAAGCCGCCGGTAACGTGGCCGTAGGCGCAGGCGTCGGCGTGGGTGGGCGTGGTAAAACGGCCGTTTCCGGCGTCTCCGTAGCGTCCAGATCAGGCGTCGGCGGGGGCGTGGCTGTGGGAATGACGATGGGTTCCGGGCCGGCGGCCAGAAATTCGCGCAAATCGGCAAAGGTAAAGCTGGTGATCTGTTCCGGCTGCACCTGGCCGCTGGCGGCCGGCCCGTACAACGTGAGGATATGTTCGGCCAGGGCAGTGGGAGCAATGTAAGGCTGAGGCGGGCAAGCGCTGCACTGCTGCGCCTCCTGCAAATCGGTGAAGATGATAATGCGGTCGCCGGGACCGGGCGGCCGGGCCAGACGCTCCGCCAATTCCTCGGCGCTGGGCGAAATCAGGGTGATGGCGGCCTGGGCCATGTCGAAAACGGCCGTATCCTCCTGCCCCAACTGTTCCGCCAAACTCTCCGTGTCTACCAACACGTTCTCCGGCGAAAAATCACTCTCATACAACCGCAGCTTGGTCTGCAAAATACGCAGCACTGCTTCATCCAATCGCTGCCGGAACGTGGGGTCCGTGACGTATAACTCCTGGAACCAGAGAAGGGCGTCCTGCATATTCGCCAGTTGCTGGCTGTAGGAAGCATCACCCAGGGCAAAATCGTTGAGAACAAGCAGGTCATTACCGGCCAGAAACGCATCTTTGGCGACGCGCCGGTGGGGGAATTCCTGCTCGGTGTCGTCGTAATAGCGCTCGATGGAGCGCACGCCCAACGAATCGGAGACGATGAGGCCGCCGTTTTGGTACCACGCGGCAAACCGGGGCAGGCTCAGCAGCGTGCTGAGCGCCTGACGGTCGAAACTGACGGGGGCGGTGGTGGCGCGGATGTTGCCCTGGAAACCCTGGTAACGAATATGGGTGGTGAGAAGGCCATCCACCACGGCCGTTTCATCTGTACTCGACCCCACGACCGCCATAAACGGGACCAATTCCGTGCGCAAAAGCTGCTCCAACGATTTACGAATCGTGGGGATTTCCTGATCGGTGGGACGGTCGCTGCTGCCGTTGCCGGGGAAATGTTTAGCGATGACCGCCAGACGGCCGTTGCTCCCCTGATGCAGCCCGGCCACGTAAGCCTGGCCCATCAAGCCCACCCAATACGCATTGCCACCAAAAGAACGTGTGCCGGTGGCTCTGTCACCGGCCAACGTTGGATTCTCCAGCACGTCCAACGACGGCCCCAGAAACATATTCACGCCTACAGCGCTCAATTCCTGCCCCACAATCTTGCCGATGATTTTGGCGTTGTCGGGCCGCCAGGTAGCGCCGATGGCCATGTTGCTGGGCACGGCCGTTAGCCCGCTAAAGATTTGATCGTAGACCGGGCCATCCCCTTCCTGGCTGATGGCGATGAAGAGCGGCACAGTCGTGTTACGGGGGGTAGGCGTGGGGCTGGCGACAATGGTGGGACTGGGAACGGCCGTGAGCGCCAGTTCTTCGTTGTCTGTGGGTGTTACCGTCAATTCCGGCAGCGCCGTCTCGACGGCCGTAGAAAACCCCAACAACGTCAGGCGCTGCAAATCGTTCGCCAGAGCAGCCACCTGGCTGGGGGCACTGGCCGGGTCGTCAAACCCGGTGATATTGTCGTTGTCTGCCAGCAAAATTACACCGCCCACGTGGTTCGTCAGAATCAGGTCGGCGATGTCACTGCTTTGGGGAGCGCTGTCACCTTCAAAAGTGACCAGAAAGACCTGTCCCACCCGTTCCGCCACGCTCATGGCGTCGAATATCGCCTGGGCTTGCTCCGGGATGGTTGGCGCGGCATCTTGGGCCTGAACGGCCGTTTGCTTTCCCCCTGGCAGCACAAAACAAACTAAAAAAGCGGCAAGCATTGCAATGCGCCAGAAATGTCTCATGATGAAGGGTATCTTTTAGGGGACGGACCCCTGGTTTGCGTATACCGTGTTCCGTGTTCCGTGATCATTTTGCCAAAGCGAGAGAGGACGGCTGACGGATTACTAAACAGACAACAGGCCAGCCGGTTGGGGCAAAGCGGCGTTTTTGCCCCGGCTTACCTGTTCTCAGGTTAGGGCAATTATAGCGTAGATTGCCACACAGAACACCTGTGTTACAATCTTTCAACCTTTTTAACACGAAAACCTAATCAGGAATACAGGCTAACCTGCCCGAAACTGTGTAAGAATGATCGGGCAGTTTTTTTGTACTATGTCAGAAAAAACGCGCAACATTTTAGCCATCGTCATGCTTGTGATGTTGGCGGCCAGCGCCTTCGTGGCCGGTTATTTCACCAATGATTTTGTCGAGTTACAGACCGGCGGCACGCTGGTCCGGCAGCGCCAGGATTTTGATGTCTTTTGGGAAGCGTGGGATCGCATCGGTGAGAGCTTCATCGGCGATTTGCCGACGGCGCGGGACCTGACGTATGGCGCAATTCGTGGCTCGATGGCCGATTTGCAGGACCCCTACACGGTGTTTATCGAGCCGGTGGCCCGTGAAGAAGAGCGCCAATCGCTGCAAGGCACGTTTGGCGGGATTGGGGCGCTGCTTTCTCGACCAGAAGAAGGCGGCCCGATTGTTTTGGAGCCGATTCCCGGCAATCCGGCCGAGAAAGCCGGTATGCGGCTGGGGGATATTTTGTTGGCGGTGGACGGGGTGGAAATTACGCCGGACGTGGCGGTAACGGCCGTGCGCGACATGGTGCGCGGCGAAAAAGGTACGGTGGTCGTGTTAACCGTCCGTCACGAAGGCGAAACCGACCCGGTAGACCTGGAAATTATCCGCGACGACATCCTCGATCCTTCAGTCAGCTACCGGCTGATGGGCGACGACAATACCGTCGGCTACATCCGGTTGGCCCGCTTCAGCGGCGAAAGCAGCCGCGAAGTGGCCGAAGCCATCACCAGTTTGCAAGACCAGGGGGCGGAATCGCTGATTTTAGACCTGCGCAACAACGGCGGCGGGCTGCTGAACGCGGCCGTGGAAGTGGCCGACCATTTCCTGATAGACGGGCCGATTTTGTACCAGGTGAGTAAAGATGAAGGCGAACGCGAATACCTGGCGACCAGTGAAACGCTGGCCCCGGACATTCCCCTGGTGGTGCTGATCAACGCCGGCACGGCCAGCGCCTCGGAAATTGTGGCCGGGGCGCTGCGCGACCGCGAACGGGCCACGCTCATCGGCGACCATCAGTCGTATGGCAAGGGGTCGGTGCAGTTGGTGTACGACCTCAGCGACGGCTCTTCGGTCCACGTGACCTCGGCGCGCTGGTTTACGCCCAATCGCCACCAGATTGACCAGCAGGGTTTGCAGCCGGATATTCTGGTGGAAGTTACCCAAGAAGCAATTGACAACGGCCGTGACGAAGTCTTGAATCGCGCCATTGATTATCTACAAAACGAGAGTTGAGCATGAGCGAATCTAAAACCTCACCGGTGAAATGGATCTTTGTGGCTGTGGGCGTCCTTGCCCTGATTTGCCTGGTCAGTACCGTGGCCGCGGCCAGTTTCTTTTTTGGCCGGGCCAGCGCCGCCCGTGAACTGGCCACGGAAACGGTGGTGGAAACGGTTGTCGAGACCATCGAAGTGACGCGCGAAGTGGAAGTGACGGTCGTGCAAACGGCCGTACCCACCGAAACGGCCGTGCCCGCCGCAGCCAATGCCCAGCCAGACGCGCCTACGCCACTACCCACCGATGAACCGGCAGAAACGGCCGTGCCCACCGGCGTCGTTGGGGACTTAGACCTGAACGTCTTTTATGAAGCCTGGAACATCCTCGAACAGCAGTACGATGGCGACATGCCCGCCAAAGAAGAGTTGTTATATGCCATCATCGGTGGTTCCGTAGATACCCTGGGCGACCCGTACACACGGTTTGTCGTGCCGGAAGTAGCTGCCCGCCTGCGTGAAGACATGGGCGGTTCCGTGGAAGGCATCGGCGCTTTCGTCCGTGAAACCGAAGATGGCTTCATCGAAATTGTGCGCCCCATAGACGGCCAGCCGGCCGATCTGGTTGGGCTGCAAGCCGGTGACATCATCATCGCCGTGGATGGCGAATCGGTCATTGGGCAGGGTATAGACGAAGTGCTGCTGAAGGTGCGCGGACCGCAGGGCAGTGTGGTGGTCCTCACCATTCTGCGCGACGGTGAAGAAGAACTGGAATTCACCGTCACCCGGACGCGCTTCGAGATTCCCATCGTCGAAACCCAGATGTTGACGGACAACATTGGCTACATCCACCTGACGGAATTTAACGCCAACGCCGCGGAGCGGCTGCTGGAAGCGATCAATCAACTAACCGCTGAGGGCGCGCAGAGCCTCGTTTTCGACTTGCGTGATAATCCCGGCGGCTTTTTGGATCAGTCCATCACTATCGCCGATTTGTTCCTGGAAGAAGGCGTGGTGTTGTTCGAGCGCAACAACAATGGGCTGTCGGAGACGTTTTCGGCCGACGCCGGTGACGAGGCCGAGAGCATCCCTGTCGTGGTGCTGATTAACGCCGCCAGCGCCAGCGCCTCAGAGATTGTAGCCGGGGCGTTAAGGGATAACGGCCGTGCCACCCTCATCGGCGAAACCACGTTTGGCAAGGGGTCGGTGCAGCAGCTTCACACCCTGTCCGACGGCTCCGAACTGCGCGTCACCATCGCCCGCTGGTACACACCAGCCAACGTCTCCATCAGCGACGCCGGCATTGCGCCGGACATCGAAGTTCCTTCGCCAGATGATTTCACCCTGGGCGGCGAAGGCGATACCCAACTGGAACGGGCCATTGAGTATTTGCAAACAGGACAGTAGAATTGTCAATGGTTAATGGTCAATTGCCAACGCCTGGACTACCAGACGATACGACTATCAGACTAACCAACTAATACACAACCATGTCAAAACCACAAGATGGCATCAAGGTAATTGCCAAAAACAAACGAG
Source organism: uncultured Chloroflexota bacterium (assembly GCA_937958365.1). Classification (GTDB taxonomy): domain Bacteria; phylum Chloroflexota; class Anaerolineae; order Promineifilales; family Promineifilaceae; genus Leptovillus. The sequence continues at coordinate 15,216 of CALFEW010000992.1, forward strand.
CGACGTTTGATTTTGAACTGCTGGAGGCGTTTGAGGCCGGGCTGGCGTTAACTGGCACGGAAATCAAATCCATCCGCGCACATCAGGTGAATTTACGGCTGAGTTATGTCCAGAACCGCAAAGGCGAATTGTGGCTGATAGATGCGCACATTTCGCCCTACGTACATGGCAACCGCGATAACCACGACCCGGTACGGCCGCGCAAACTGCTGCTGCACCGGCGCGAGATCAACAAAATCATCGATCAGATGGCGCAGAAGAGCCTGACCCTGGTGCCCACACGCCTTTACCTGAAAGGTGGTCGGGCCAAAGTGGAAATCGCCCTGGCGCGTGGGAAGCAAAAGCAAGACAAGCGCCAGGACCTGGCCAAACGCGACGACCAGCGGCGGATGGAACGGGCTTTGCAAGAAAAATATCGGGAATAAACGGGGAGGGGAAACGGCCGTTCCCCCACTAGCCTTCATCCCCCGGCAATTTCACCAATAAAAACAGCGTCAGCAAAAACACAAACGCCACCAACACCACCTGCACCACCAGCCCGGTAGCGCGGGCCGGGGCAGTGGTCGGCGCGTTTTTGGCCGCCGGAATCGCCTTCGGCGCCGGCGCCGCCCCCTCGCCAATCGTCTCCACAATGATTTCTTCTTCGGTCATCGTCAACAAATAGTCTATCACCAGTTCCAACTGCGCCGGGCTGAGGCGGCTGGCATAATCGCGCGGCATGATGTTGGGAATACAAGGCCCATTGGGGCAGTCGGCCACGATGTGGGCGTTGGGGTCCAGAATAGACTGGCGCAAATACTCTTCGGCGCTGAGGCCAGGGATGCGCGAATCGGCGACCAACCCAATGCCAGACAGGTCTGGCCCGACCTTGTGTTGTTCACCCAACGCGCCAATCTGATGGCAGGAGCCGCAGCCAGAGTTGAGGATGATGTCCTCGGCGTCTTCGCCTTGCACGGGACGGGGTGTGGGCGTGGGGGCTGGTGTGGGGGTGTCGGCGGGAACGGCCGTTGCCGTAGCCGTCGGCATCGCCGCCAATTCTTCCGCCGATGGCTGCACCAATTCACCCGCCGGGCGGGCAATCAGAAAGGTTTCGCACATGTTGATGCCCGGTTCCGGGTCGGGCGAACACCAGTACGGCTCGCTTTTTTTGCTCTTTAACAGCGGAACCCACCACAACACCGGATCGCCGCCGGACAGCGGATCGCCATCCAGCCATTGGCGCGGCGGCTCAAAGGTGTCGCCGGGACCGGTCTGGATGGGGCCGTCGCCTTCGCCCTCTTTGTATTGCAGCAAAAAGACGCGGGCTTCATCCAGGCCAAACGGGTCGGTGCGCGTCATTTGCCAGCGGTAGTGGGTGTCGCCGTTAAAGGTCGCCAGTTGTTCGCCTTCCGGTGAAACCTGGTCTACGAAGGGGAAAAATTCAGTTTCTTCGGCCACTTCCACCCATTGGTTGGTATCCCAGGCCCACACGTCGGTGGCTTCACGGCCGTCTAACGTCAAGTCCACGCGCCAAAACGGCCGGTAGACCGACAAATCATCACAGCCGGGGCCATGCGAGACAAAACCGAGGGCGAAACGGCCGTCTTCGTAAAAGCGCATGATCTCCTCATAGCGGTAACAGCAGATGCAGTTCGGCCAATGGGTGAACTCCGTAAACAACTGCCGCACCTCAAAACCATCGCCCAAATCCGTCACCTGCGTATCGCCAAAAGGCGGCACGCTGGAGCGGAAGCCGATTTCATCGCGGTAGCCGCCCGGCCAGCTTGGATACCACGCCTCAATCTGCCCAATTTTGACGCTCTCAAAAATGGGCGTGCCGTTATACGTCGCGCCGTAGAAATTCACGCCGTCGTGGGCGGTCATCTCCCAGCAGACGTTCCAGCCGTATTCGTTTTCCTTGCAGCCGTCGGTGTAGGAATTGCGCTGCGGCTGCGGCGCGGCGGCGGCGATGGGCGCACGGCCGCGCGTCATGAAGGTGCGCGCCACCCGCTCTTGCTCCATGTTGACAAACACGTGGACGATTTTGCCGCTGCCGGCCGGGTCCTGGTAGGTCAGGTCTACGCACCAGTCTTCGCGGCAGTCGTCGTCGGCCAGCCAGGCCGACATGGGGATCATCGCCGGGTCCTGGTCCAGTTTGCCCAACAGATTTTGCACGCCAGGGTCGGCGGCGGCGATGGCGACAGCGCGGGGCAAAATAAATTCGCTGCCGCCGGGACGGGCGACAGGATCAGCCCAGCGGTCTACAATGCGGCCGTTGGTGGTATTGAGGACGGCATTGACCGTGCCGCCGTTGGCATAATCGTAGAGAGAGATGTAGACGCAGTTGTGTTGGCCGCAGCCGGCCTCTTGCCAGCGGGCGGCTTCACCCTCGCCCAGAACGACGGCGTCTAAAAAGCCAAATTCGTCGCCGCCCAACAGCGCCATCAGGCCCTCATCGGCCAGGGCGATGGCCTGCATTTGCGGTTGGTTCAGGCTAATTTGCGTCATGGCGGTCATGTCGTAGACCGCTTTGCCTTTGGCGACGGCGACGGCGATGTTGTTTTGGTGGGTACGGCCGTTCCACACAAAGCTCACGGCCAACAGCAGGCTGCTCACCAAAATGAGCAGGATAATCCGGCGGTTACGTTTACTCATAAACGGAACTCCTTGGGCAGCGGGAGCGCCGGCGTTCTATTTGTGGCGGACGGGACGTCCGCGCTCCCAGAGTTTGGTAGTCGAAGGGGATTATACCGCGATTGACTTTGGGGGCGATTCTCACTCCCGCCCCAGCGCCTTAGCCACATGATGCACCAGCCGCTCGGCAACGGCCGTTTTGCTCAACAGCGGCATCTCCTCCACGACCCCCGCCGAACTCAGCAGTACCACCCGGTTGGTATCCACGGCAAAACCCGCACCGTCGGCCAGCACGTCGTTGACGGCGATGAAGTTGAGACCTTTGCGTAGGAGTTTTTGACGGCCGTACTCAAACGCATCGTGCGTTTCGGCGGCAAAGCCCAACGCCACACGTGGATAGCCTGTCTTCTCCCGCCGCTCCTTCACCGCGCTCAAAATGTCCAGCGTCACCTCCAGGCCAATCGCCAGACCCCAACCACCGTTGCCGCCATCTTCCTGCTCCGTCTTCTTGATTTTGCGCGCCGACTGTGTTTCCGGGCGAAAATCGGCCACGGCCGCGACCATAAACAGGGCGTCGGCGTCTTCGGTGGCCGTTAGCACGGCGTCGGCCATTTGTTGCGTGGTCTCCACGTCTACGCGCTTCACGCCCAGCGGGGCCGGTTCGCTGATAGGCCCGGCGATCAGCGTCAC
>CALFEW010000993.1 GCA_937958365.1 uncultured Chloroflexota bacterium
ATGTCGAAGGAAAATTAAACACGTGATACAGGTTGGAAATTTCTCCTTCGTAATCCAGCAGCGGTGTAAAAGTCAGGCCCAGTTCGGCGAAAAAGTCGGTCACGTCCTGGTGCGATTCTTGACTATTGACGGCCAGGATAACCAGGTTGTTCTCTTGATGGGCTTCGTAGGCTGCTTGCAGGGCGGGCATTTCCACCCGGCAAGGCGCACACCAGGTGGCCCAAAAATTGACGATGACCGGTTGGCCGCGAAAACTTTCTAAATCAACGACGTTGCCGTCCAGGTCGGGCAGATAAAAGTTGTGCGCACTATCGCCAACCGCCAGGAGGTCAATGCTGCTGGCCGGCATTTCGGCGATGATGCTCGTGCCGGAGGGGGCGGGTAGCTGTTGCAAAACGGCCGTGTCTCCCCCCTGTGCCTCATTGCCCGCCAGGAAATTGCCGCCAAACAGGAGCAGAGCCGCAGCCAGGCCGAGTAAGATAGCGCCGCCAAAAAAGAGGAAAGGGGAACGGCCGTTGCGTTTGTTCTGCTTGTCGGAAGCGTCTGTCGGGCTGCTCATTTTGTAAACAGGCCGATCAGCCGGTCCTCTTGAACCGCCAACCATTCAGACAAAGCCGGGGGAATGATGTTATTGAAATAAGCCATTTGCGCTTCCAACATCAAAACACCCATCAAAATAAATAGCGCCCCACTGACAAGCTGCGTCGTATGTAAACGCACAGTGATGCGCTTCTCCGCCGAACTGGTCAGAACCCACAGCGCCGCGCCCAACACGGTCAGCGCCAGCAAGCCAATTTCCACGCCCAGCGAAAGCTCCAGTCCGCCCATAAACGAGAAATTGCGCTGCGCGTATTCAAACGCCGCCACCAGGATACGCCAGATAGCCAAAGCCCAAACCAGCGCCACGACAAAAACGTGCGTATCCCAATCCCAGCCTTTGCCCTTCAGGGCGCGCCAGAACAAACTTTGCCGGCTCATCCGGCCAAAAAAGGTAGAGACGATCAACAGTGGCAGTCCCAGCCCAATGGTGTAAATGAAGAGCAGCATCATGCCCAACCACACCGAAGTCGTTTGCGCCGCCAACGTCAGCACAGACCCCAGAATCGGGCCAACACAGCTAGACCAACCCACGGCAAATGTTAGCCCAAACAAATAAGAGCCGCCCACCGTGGCGCTGAACTGCTGTCCACTCGCAGGCTTAATGCCGCCGAACCCCATGCCCAACAGACTCATCACGCCAAAAATGAGGATCACAGAGCCACCCACCAGCAAAAGTAGTTGTTGGTTTTGCAGCAAAACCCGGCCTACGGCAAAGCCAACCGCGCCTAAGATGCTGAACGTGGTAGCCAGACCCAACATAAACGCCAACGTATTGGTGGCAATGCGCTGACGTTCACTTTGGAAAGCAAAAGCAAAGTATGCGGTGAGAACCGGCAGTGTGCAGGGGGATACAAAACTCAACAAACCGGCAAAAAAGGCCAAAACCGCCAGCACAACAAACGGCTGCCTCTGAATGCCAAAGGAAAATTCATTGGTCGTTGAAGATTGGGTAACGGTGCCCAAAATGAGAAACAGCACAACAAGAAAGACAGACACCAGCAGCAGCCATTGGCCTGTGGACAGCGTACGCAGCCGCCCTGGTAAGGAAGTTGATTTTAGCATAAACAAATCTCCCCTTGGGTGAAGAATAGTTCGCCGCTTAGACGATGCCAGCCGTAAGAATCTTACGGTGTAAGAAGCGATGCGACATTCACCAAATCAGGGAATCTACCCGGAAGTTACTTTTGTTCTTCTTGTAATATTTGCCCCATCAATTGCAGGTCTTGTTTTAAGTTCCGTTGGCGAATTGCCAGGCTGGCAATGTACACAACGGCAATGAGCCACATGACAAAATAGCCTAAGACGAGGTAGTTATTGAACTGGTTAGCCACATCGGCCGTTTGGTAAAGGGTGGTGAGGAAAAATGAGGGAGTCATCAGGCGTGTTCTCCTTGTAAATAAGCCGTTACCTGAACCTTGAGGTCTTTAACAGCGTCTGCCAGATGCTGCAAGCGAATACGGTTTAGCATCCAGGCGACGTATAGCAGGGAAAAAGCGGTGGTGCTGATCAAGAGGGTGATACCCATTTTAGCTGAGTCCAGGCCGGAAAATTCTTGCAAGCCTTCGGACGCGCCCTGCGCCGATTCCATGGCGCCGCCGACGACGACGGGATGAATGTCACGCAAGATGCGGACGCTGATGTAGGCCATAATGATGGTGACGAAGGCGACGATAACGTAAACGGCCGCAAACCGGCCGCGCCGTTCTTCATCTTCAATGGCGCCGCGCAGCATGAAGTAGGCGGCGTAAGTGAGCCAGGCGATGGTGATGAGGGTGAGGCGGGGACTCCACAGCCACCAGGTATTCCAGGCCGGTTTGCCCCACACCGACCCGGCCACCGTCGCCATCGTTAAAAAAACCAGGCCGATCTCTACAGAGGCCACGGCTATTGTGTCCCACTTGCGGCTACTTTGGCGCAGGTATAACACGCCGGCGATCAGAGCTACGAAGAAGGCGACCGCGCCTACCCAGGCGGAACCCACATGGAAATAGAAGATGCGTTGCACGTTGCCCATGGTTTTTTCTACGGGTGCGTAAAAGAAAATAGCGAGCAGCGCGATGAAAATAGCGACGGCCGCTGCCCAATTCGCTATTCGGACACTTTTATCAAGACGTGCGGAAGTAATTGATGTCATGAGTTTACTCCAAAAGATCCAGAAAAAATCATGCTTAAGATTCTACAACAAAATGGTATGTTAAAAAACCGGCCGTTATCATGAGCAAATCATAAATGATGACGATGTAAACGGCGCTCTGGACTTCGCCCCAGGTAGGCGTTTGGGGGAACATGTACATGGCAACGGCCGTAGCCGAAGGCAGCACCAGGGGTAAAGATAGGGGCAGCAGCAGCACCGGCAGCAGCACATCCCGGCTGCGCGTCTGAATCGTCATCGAGGTGACGATGACGCCGGCAGCGATGTAACCGAGCGTGCCCAGGACCAAAATCAGCAAAACCATTGGCCGCCACAGCGGTTTATCAAAAAAGACGATGAACATCAGCACCAACACTGCTTCCAAAGCCAGGGTAAACAAGGTGATGCTGATGACTTTGCCCACGTAAATGGCGTTGCGGTGGATGGGGGCCATCAACAAGGCATCCATCGTCTGATTTTCACGTTCAATGGATAGTGAACGGTTGAGTCCCAATGTGCCGGCCAGCAAAATGGTGGCCCACAGCAGGCCGGTGGCCACGTTGCGCGCCGCGTCCATGTTGGCTTCCAGGGCAAAATTAAACATGACGACGGTGACGACGGAAAACATGACCATCACGCTGACGGTCTGCCGGGTGTGCCGTTCGATGCGCAGGTCTTTCCAGACGATGGCCCACACGGCCGTTAAAAACACCTTGCTCTCGGATGCAGCGTCAGACGGCCGTTTTAATGATATTTGCTCGCTCATGGGGTGGCTGCCTTTTCCTTTT
>CALFEW010000994.1 GCA_937958365.1 uncultured Chloroflexota bacterium
GCTGGCTTCGGTTGTGATTTTACTGGTGCAGGGCGTGGGCATCTGGTGGTATGGCGACAAGAGCAGGGCGCACTTGGGTGCGAGCGGGTTTGTGACCGGCTATTTTAGCTTTGTGGTGGCTTATGGCATGGCGCTGCACAGCAGTTGGCAAAGCCTGATCGCCATTTTAACATTCGTCGTTTTTTGGCAGAGCATTCTGGCTACGCTGAGAGATCAACGCAGGGGTATTTCGGTGGCGAGCCACTCTTGGGGGTTTATCAGCGGGATTCTGGCGGCGGCGGTGTTGTTTTATTTGGGCCGGTGAGGAAGCATTCGGGCATCAGAGCGGCAGACGGCCCAAGAAATCTAACTGGTGGGCGATGTAAACCAGGTCGCCGGTTTCGATTTGGGCGTGGCGGTGGGCGATCCAGGCGTTGAAGTAATCTTTGTCCAGTTCGGGATGGCCGCGCAGGGCCTCGTGCAGGGTGTGGACGATGAAGTGCAGGAAGTAGGCTTCGTCGGCCGGGTAGCCTGGCGGGTAGCCTGGCGGTTCACCGTAGACGACCCAATCGGAACTGCCGGCGGCCAGGATTTCGGCGCCGGCGCGGCGCAAATGGGTGAAGAGGTGTCGCCCGGTTTGGCTGTCGCCAGAGGGACGGCCGTTAACCAACCGTTCGTCCATCGTGCGGTGATAGAGCGCCTCAATGTGGGCGTCAAAGGCCGGGTCAATGGCCGGCTGAAAAATCGTCGCCCCGTCAAAGTTGAGCGTGAAATAAAACAATCCACCCGGCCGCAGCAGCGAAAACAACTGCGGCAGCGCCGAGGGCGCATCCAGCAGGTCCAGAACGGCGTGGGCCAGCAGCACGTCCCAGGTCTGCCGCCCCTGATTTTGGGCGATGAAGTCGAAGATGTCTACGGCCGTTACCGTTAATGGCGCGTCTTTCGCCAACGGAGCCAATCGTTCACGGGCGATTGCCACGTTTTCCGGCAGGGCGTCTACGGCCGTGTAACTGCCCACCGGCCACACACCCCGCTCATGCCAGCGCTCGACCATCGTGCCAATGCCCGCGCCCACTTCCAGGACGTGCGGGCGACCCAGCGCCAGCACCGCCTGGGCCATTTGCTGCCAGACACGGCCGTTTAGGGCGCGATCATCCACCGTTTTTTTTGCCGCCAGATAGCGGGGATAGTTGGGAGTTGGGAGTTGAAAGTTGCTAGTTGGCAATTGACTATTGGCTATTTACTTGTTGGTTTGTTGAATGGCGTGGGTCTGGTTGGCGATTTCATGCAGGAAGAGGCGCGCGGAGGACATGCTTTCGTCCCAGGTGGGGTGGGTCTGGTAGCGTTTTTGCGCCGCCAATCCCAGCCGCAGCAGCAAGCGCCGATCCTGGCTGAGCAAATAGAGATGTTTCGCCAGCAAAAGGGTGTTGTGGGGCGGTAGAAGAAAGCCATTTTTGCTGTGTTGGACAATTTCATTGGCTGCGCCGGCCGTGGAGCCAATTACCGGCAGGCCAAAACCCATCGCTTCGATGTAGACGATGCCAAATCCTTCATATTCTGAAGGCAGCACCAGGACGTGGCTTTGGGCATACAGGGCCGACAGCGCCCAGTTGGACACCACGCCGTGCTGAGTGATTTGCCCCTGGTTGACCTGACGAATGGCCGGCCTGACGTCACGTTGGACGTAAGCCGGGTCCACGTTGGGGTCGCCGACGATGTCCAGCAGCCAGCTGCGCGGTGGTAAATAATCCAGCGCCGCCAGCAGCGTGTGCAGCCCTTTGCGCCGGATGAGATTGCCGACAAACAAAATGCGCAGGGGGCCGGGCTTTTGCGCACGCGAGACAATGGTGTGCTGGCTGACATCCGGCATCAGGCGGTCGCCGCCGGGGTAGGCCACCATCGTCGGGCGTTGGTTGGGCAGCAGGGCTTCTACGCTAAGCAGGGTTGTGCGGCTGTTGGCGATGAAGGCGTCCACACTGGTAAGGTAGCGCCGCTCGATGGCACGGTAAGCAGGCAGCAGCCAGGGCGAGTGGCGCTCGTCGCTGCGCAGGTGGTGGACGATGCTGACGATGGGATAACGCACCAACGGCCGTAACTGCCGATTCAAGTAGAACAATGACGGGTGATTGAGTTCGTCCTGGAGCAGCAAATCGTAGGGCGCGTCACGCAGGTGATTAAAGAGGGTGTTGTCGAAGTTATGGATGAGGTGACGGCCGTAACCGGACGGCTTCAAGGAGATGATGTCTACCTCGTCGCCATGCCGCTGCAACGTTTCCACCAACTGGCGGTCATACAAATAACCACCAGAGAGGGTTTCGAGACGGCCGTAAATAATCAATCCTACGCGCATGGTTCTATCAAGGCATTAAAGATTGAAGACAGAAGATTGAAACGGCTTCTCATCTTTGATCTTTTGTCTTCAATCTTCCTACAAATCTTGCCCAAAACTCGCCCAGGCAATGTCCGTTTCCCAAATCTTGATGGTCACGTGGTTCAGGTTACGGGCCTGAAGGCGGGCAGCCATTGCCTGACAAAAAATACGGGAGAAATGCTCAATGCTGGGGTTTAGCCCGGCAAATTCCGGCAGGTCGTTGAGCGTTTTGTCCCGAAAATAAGCCACCAAAGCATTCAGATTCGCCTCGATGTCTACGATGTCTACCAGATAGCCATGCTGGTCCAGCGTACTGCCAGACAACTGCACTTCTACCTGGTAATGGTGCGAATGCCATTCATTTTCCGCGCCCCAATCCCCACCGATTAAAAAATGTTGCGCCACAAAATTTCGTTTAACAGCTACAGTGTACATCACGCCTCGCCTGGAAATAAACCCCTGATCATAAGTTGCTTATTTGTATCAGGAAATGGGGCGGGTGGCGAGTGGGATATGTTCGCGGACAAATTTTCAGGGCTTTACCAAAGTTGATTTATAATAAGCGTCAACTTCGTGTGTGTA
>CALFEW010000995.1 GCA_937958365.1 uncultured Chloroflexota bacterium
GTCGGCGATGAGCGGCCGGCCGATGTTGCCGCCGACCCAGGTGCGCCGCCCGGCTACCTGGCCCATCACGCCGGTGAGGGCCGTGGTGGTGGTTTTGCCTGCCGAACCGGTGATGCCGATAACGGCCGTAGGCGCTCGTTTCATAAATTCCTGCGAATCGTTGGTAATTTCAATGCCCCGTTCACGGGCTGCCAGGACCAGCGGCATATCGGCGGCCACGCCGCCGCTAATCGCCATCACGTCCGTCTTTTCCAATAAGCTCATAGGATGTTCTCCTAAGACATACTCAATATTCAAATCGCGCAAATCGGCCACAATATCCGTCAACTTCTCCGGCGACCGCAAATCGGAAATGATCACCGCTGCGCCTGCTTCGGCGGCAAACCGCGCCAGCGCCTTGCCCTGCCGCGCCAGCCCCAAAATCAGTAAACGTTTGCCGTTCAGTTCGTCCATAGCTGTGAGCTGTAAGCCAATAGCTAAATCAGGGCCAGCGCCATCCCCACCATCGTCGCCAAAATGGCTACCAGCCACCAGCGCTGCACGATTTGTGTCTCACTCCAGCCGATAAGCTCAAAATGATGGTGGAGAGGCGCCATCTTAAACAACCGTTTACCGCCCGTCGCCTTAAAATACAACACTTGAAGCGTCGTAGACAGCATCGTGGCGTAAGGCACAGCGGCGATAACCGGCAGAATAAGCCATTGATTGGTCATCAGGGCCACGACGCCCAACGCGCCGCCCAATGCCTGGGAACCTACGTCGCCCATGAACATTTGCGCCGGTTTGGCGTTGTACCAGAGAAAGGCAAAACAAGCGCCCACTGTGACCATCGAAAACGTCAGGAGAAAATTTTGATCTTGCAAAAAGGCGATGATGCCGTAAGCGATAAAGGCGGTGGCGGCAATGATGCCGGCCAAACCGTCCGCACCATCGGTGATGTTGACGGCGTTGGCTGTGCCGGTGATGATGATGACCGCGATGGGAATGTACAAAATGCCGATGTCTACCAGGAAGGGCACGGTGGGCACGCCTACGTAGCCATGCCCGTCGTTAACCACCCAGTAGAGCAGGACGGCCGCTACCAGGGCAATGCCCAACTGCCACCAGATTTTGACACGGGCGCGCATCCCTTTTTCGCCGTGCGGGCGGGGATGAAAGCCCAGGTAGTCGTCAATGCCGCCTAAAATGGAGTAGGCAATTAGCACGCCCAGCGGGATGACCACGCTTTCAGCGATTTCCAGCCCTTGCACAAAGACGACGATGTTGACCACCAGGCTGACCAATACCACCCAACCGACAATGAGGATGCCGCCCATAGCAGGCGTGCCCATCTTAGCCATGTGGGTTTGTGGCCCATCAATGCGAATTTGTTTGCCCATTTTCAGT
>CALFEW010000996.1 GCA_937958365.1 uncultured Chloroflexota bacterium
CGCCATTGAGCCAGCCACGCATCTGCTCCACGAACTGGTCCTGTTTCATCAGCACGGCCAGTTTCACACACAAACAGTGTGGGTGAATTGGTAGGAATATCTCGCCCACCGAGTAAATACCCTGGCCGCCTTCGCCGCCATTTACCACGTCATCGCATTCGTCGAGCGTAGCGTGTTCCGGGCTGAGCATGATCTGCTCTTTCTCCACCCAGGGCATAGTACGGAACATCTCAGTCGTTGCGGTGTTCAGCGCTGCCTGAATTTCCGTACGCGCCAGGCGTAGCGCGTTGTACGACACGCCCTGTCCCCGGCATTCATCGCCACTGTGCAGGCCAGTGCGGTCGCCGGCGGCGATGTCCGCTTTGGTCAAGTCGCGCAGACGTTCCCGTGCCCATCGCGGACATTCCCGGCCAGGCAGCAAGAATTGCTCCACGGCCTGGGCCAGTTCCCACGCGCCATCACCTCGTGCAATCGCCAGGTTGATCGCGTTGTACAGACCATCACGGCCGTACCGGTCCAATTGCCAGATGCGATTAGACAGTGTCAGCCCGTCGCCCCAGGTACGACGATACGCGGCATCTACCAGCGCCTGGAGTTGGGGCGTAAACAGCACGTCCGGGTTAATGGCTTCATGAAGCGATTCTTGCACGCCATTCACCACCGGCAGCACCCATTCGGCGTGCAGTATTGCCAGCACGCCAAACGGGAACGACGACGCCTGCTGAATGGCAAAGCCTACCAGGTTGGTATAGGTCTTTATGAATTCGTCCCAGGCCGTCGAAACGGCCGTCTGAAGTTGGGCTGACGTTGCCGCCGGTACGGGCTGGTCCCCAGGCAGCGACCGCAACACATTCTGTGCCGCGTCTCCCACTTTTGCCAGCGATTCGTGAACCTCAGCCAACATCCACAGATGCAGCCGGACGACGGCTGCTTGCTGCGCAACATGAACGGAATCTGCCTGGATGTCTGATAATTGCGGCATGCTCTTCCTTTTTAAATGGTTACTGCGGCAACAGGCTAAGAAGCTGCTGCTGGATGGCTGCTAATCGTGCGGCGTCTGGCTTTTCGTTGGCCGCCCTTGCCAGCATATCGGGCGTTACGAAGGGCAGGTAGTGGGCCAGCACCATAGCAATCACGTCTTCCGGCACATTCAGCGTGCGCAAGATTTGCGCTGCCTGGGCGATCTGCAAAATATCCGCCGGCTTGACGATGGCCTTTGTCGGCCGGTTGATGTTGTACGTCACCGTTTCGGGCAAGATGCCTTTCAGTAGCCATTGGAGTTCCAGCAGGGGGATCAGTATCTGTTCCTTCACCCATCCGACTACCGCGTCCAGGGTCTCGTCGTATTGCTGCTTTTGCTCTTGCAGCACATCGCGGTTCAGATCACGGCCGTAACCCATGATGCTCTTAGGGACCGGCGAGCCGATCCAGAACGTGTCAATGTGATGAATAATGTCATCAATGCTACCTACCTGCTGATCGCCGCTGATGGTCGTGACGCTGCCTTGACGGTTGGTGTAAAAATCGGCCTGAGCCGCGCCCGGATTGTTGATGGCCTCCGCGTTGCGCAGCCGGTATGACTCAATGGCCGTCTCGTCGCCTTCCACGTAGTGCAGATAGCGCATACCGGCGCGCGTCTTACGACGCACCGCCACGTCTAACTCACCTTCCTTAATGCGCCTCCAGGCTGTGCGTCCAGACGATAAGAGAGGACGGCCGTACCTGTTTCCTTCGTCATGCTGCCAGCGGATGTGAAGGATTTGCCATTCAGCGAACCAGAGCGCCTCCGGTCCAGGCTGCATCATGTAAGTCTCATCGGTGTACCAGTAGGCCATCTTCGGATCGGGAAAACGATCCGCTTTGTCCGAATTGCGCCGCATGTGCAGCGTTGGCTTACGGGTGGCAAGGGCTATGTCGCGTTCGGCCGTTACGCCCAATTCATAGAACGAATCGCCATCGCGCAGAGACAACCGTACCCAGTCATCCAGGCGGGTGGTCAGTTTGAGCCGCGTCATCAGCCCATCGGCGATAGCCTGGGCCTCCTCGTTGCCCTCGACCTCCACCTTGAAGCCGCCCTTGGTCGCGTCACGCGCCAGGGCATTGACAATGCCCTCGTAGCGCGTGTCCGTGTCGTACATCTCTCGCGCCAGGCGGACGCGGCTCACCCGGTCATTCTCGGCAGTGAACCGCGCGGCAAGCGATTGGCCGCTACGAGTAATGGGAGCTGCGGCAGCCGTTGTGGGAACGGACTGGCGCGCCAGCAAGCGGCTGATGTCTTCGATAAGCCCCTCTTCGTACAGGCTCATTTAAAAATGTCCTTTAGCATCTGCTCCAACTTTGGCAAGATGCGCTGCATGGTAGGCACGATAATGGCGTATTTCCCGGCATACTTTGTTTCCAGGAAGACGCCGTAGTAAATGGCCGTGCCATGAGAGAGATACAAAATCACCATGTCTTTGGCGGCCTGTTCAGCAATAGAAAATAATGCGCTCCTCGCGTTCCCTGTTCGGTCTGTCCAGGGCGCGTTGGAGCGCATTTCGTTTTGCGCTTCGGTGGCGATGCGCGATGCAACCGCGTGAACCGCCACAAACACCTTATCGCCATACTGTCGCACGGCGGCGGCCAGGTAAGAAGGGGGCGTGACCCACTTCACCTGCAAACGCATGGGTTTAGCCATTCAGAGATTGCAGTTCCCCCAGCACTATTTCCGTGCTTTCACGCTTGATTTCCTTCAGCACGCCTTCGACGAGCGTCTCGATCTGTTCACGTGTCACGGGGATTTTGTAAGTGGTCGCCAGGTTTTCCAGTTGCTCCACCACAAAGGCTTTTTTCTTTTCACCGGTGTCCAGGCCAAACCGTCCGGCTACCTGTTCGGCCGACAATATGATGGTGCGCGCCATGCTGAGCAACAATTCCCACTGCTCTTTGCCCAGTTCGGACTGGGCGCGCTCCATCCAGACCGGCAGCGCTTGCCGCAATTTGGCGATAAGGTAGCTGAGCAGGATCAGCAGCAGGGCAATGAGGACCGTTGCCAAATAGTTTGTAAGCATTTCTGAAATCATGATGAATCTCCTTTTTGTTATTCGTCCAGCCGAACAATGTTCGGTGGTACGTATTGTTTATCCAGTTGGCGGAGCTGCGAGCGGGAAAGCGGGCGACTCTCCATCTGGTCCAGTAAATCGGCTAACTTGCGCACCAATGAGCCTTGCGGAGCGCTGTTGAGTGCTTCTAATTCGTCTGAAGAAAGCTGGTTTTTCCACATCATTGCACCATGTAAACATCTGCCTGGCTGCCTACTTGTCGTGGCGTAACGGCCGCTACCTCGTACAGAAAGCCATGCGCGTTGAAACGGTCGCCTTTCTGAATGTCTATTGCCGCGCTGGATTGCAGCACGTAGCGCGTCACAGTGCGCTCCGTCTCCGATCCTGCTTGCAATGTGAACGTCCCCTTACGCTCGATGCGCACCGTGTGCGGCGTGGCGTTTACCGCCACGCTTCCGCGCCGCAAGGTGATGCTTACCTCGTTGTCGCCGATCATCTCGGCGATGTCGGCCTGCATCCTGGCGAGATCGGCCGCTGTGAGCATTACGCCAACCCTCCAACCGTGCCGATGCGCCGGGCAATGCGCTTTTCAAACTCAACGTCCAGGGCAGACACCCACCCGCCCAGCGACTCGGCCACCTTTGTCTTGTCAATCATCACATCGCCCATCTGGTACTTCCAGCCCTGGGAACGTGATACATGACCGCAGATGATGCGCCAGGCGTTGGCCTGCGCCTTGATGTGTATCAGGCTGGCCACGTCAGCTTCCATTGCCGGGTATGCGTCGTTTTCATCAAGGGCATGCACGGCGCGATACCACACGCGGCGTGTTGTGCTATAACCAGGCGTGGGGTAGATGGTCAAAGTACGGCCGTTGACCATGGCGATTTCTGCCGGCGCGGACATATCCAACGGGATTAAACCTTCAGCCACAACAAGCACGTTGCCCATGTTGGTAAGCTTCTCCAGTTGAATAAGGCGCGAAAAATCGGCGGGCATGGTGTAAGTAGCCTGGCCGGCGACGGTGCTGATGCTGTGTACTGCCTTCACGCCATACAGGTCATTGAAGGCGTGAACCGCATCGCGCACAGCTTCCTCGTACTGATCAGCGCTGGGGAAGTTGTCTTGCGCCACCACCGCCTGAGCAAGGCGTATCGCCATGTCGTGCGAGGCGATCATTTCGTGTATATCTCAGCGCCGGGAAGTCTGACCGCTACCGCGTCGCGGGAGGTCTTCGCCAGTTTCAGGTATTCGCCATAGGTGGTGGCGAAGGTTTCGCCGCGCAATCGGCGCTGGTGATTGACCACCAGGCTCTCAATCTCAATGCGGACACGAACCTGTGCGTCGTGCGGAATGACGGGTGGGGCAGGGGGAACGGGCCGGGGCGCTTTTGCTTGCGGGGCGGGCTTTGGTGGTGGAATGACGGCCGTTTCTTCTAACTGCTCAGGCTGCACGGCCGTATCGGGCAACGTGGTCAATTCGGCCTCGACGATAGCAGGAACGGCCGTTTCATCTGTTTTGTCGCTGGGTGATGGGGGTTTTCGGGCCATAATATCTCCTCAAATAAATGAAAGCGCCGAGACCGGGCGGGGCCGGTCCCGGCGCGATTAACTCAACCAGACGGCAGACTACGCAAACTTGACGTAGGCCGCTTTTTCAGGAACCGGCGCGATGGACCCGTTGAATTCCTCAACGTAATACTGCTCAGCGGCGATGAGGAAGCCGTTGGAGTCGTAGCTGGGGAAGGGGCCAAACATCTGCATCGGCTGGAATACGCGAGCCATCACAATTTCCCGGTTGAAGACCAACCCGTAGGTGTCCGAGAATTGAGTGGATTGCCATACCGGCAGGCCTTTCAACCGGCCAACGTAACCGAAGGCGTTCAGGTCGCCGTCAGGGCGAGCGCCCGCAGCGGTGAAGCCATCCCAGTTGGAAATGACGTCCGCATTGGTCAGAGAGACGACGATGCCGGTGGGTTCGTACAGACGGTTGGCAACCTTGACTTTGGCCGCGCCGAATTTCTTAACCAGGTCATCAAGCGTGTTGCTGGCGCTGAGCCAGGTTCCACCGCTGTTGGATGAGACAGTCAGGGCGGCGCCCAGGGCTTTCCATAGGCGGTCGCCGTCTATTTTCTTGGCGATCTCGTTGACCAGACCGGTCAGGGTGCGTGCTGTCGCGTCCCACCCCAACTGAGAGCGACTGAAGACAACAGCCTCACGTGTGATTTGAGCCGCCAGGCGGTCGGCTGCCTGCGTCATCACCTGGTAAGCCAGCGTGGACTTGCCGCGCGCGATGGCGGCATTCTCGCCCTTTCGCATGGCCCGATACTGGTAGCCAACGGTCAGCGTTGCGCCATCAGTGATGTCGCCATCCTGATGGGTGTACAGACGGCCCAGTTCGTAATCAATGACGTAATCATCGCCCTCGGTGTAGACAACGGGATCGCCGGAAGCTGGCGTGCTGACCACACTCACCGTACCGGGGATGATGCGTTTCTGAGCCAGAGCCAACCACGCGCCTTCGTCGGCCGTAACCGTCGCACCGGAAATGGTGACCGTTTCGCCAGTTTCGCCGGCGTAAGTTTCGTAGTAGACATTGACTGGCGACTGCTGCTCCATCGCGTAATCGAAAATGACCGGCGTGATGAGCTGCGGGTAGACCTGGGCAATCACGGCGCGCATGACACTGTACGGCAGGTTTAGGTCGGCCGTAGTTTCCGCTTCCTCGAACAGTCGGGTCTCGGCGATTAGCTTGTGCTTGTACACCTTGTCGTACCGTTCCAGGTATTGCGCCAAACGCTGCTCCTGAATGGTGGCCGATTTATTCGGATCACGACGAAGGGTGGGGTCGCGTTGCACCAGGCTTTCGGTCAGAAAGTGCGCAGCCTGAGCGTAAGACGGGCCGCCGCCTTCGCG
>CALFEW010000997.1 GCA_937958365.1 uncultured Chloroflexota bacterium
TGCACCTCTGGGCTGAACGCTTACTTGATTCTACCAACTACTACCTAACCGATCATGTTTGTTAAACGTCATTCGCTATTTGTGGTGTTCGTCTGCGATTAAAATTGTGAAAGGGGGTAATTCGTTGAGGTTATACCGCCTGTTAATCTTGTACTATTAATAACCAACCTTGCTCAAATGTCAAGGGTGGGAAAAAGCAGCGTTTGCTATTTCAATTATGCACCCTTACAATTTTGTGGGTGGCTTTAGGAGACCGACTGCTTATGAACAGGCTGATGACAAGGTTCAACTGCGCGCCCCGAATTGCTCTGGTCTGGTTTGTGTTGCTGATTGCCGGTTGCCAGACGGAGATGCCTTTGCCGACGCGGGCGAACATTGTGGCTACCGTTGACCTGTCTTTGGCTTCTGAGACTGGAGGGGCTGTGGCGCTGGCCGTGCCGCCAACCTGGACGGCCGTTCCCCTCAATTTCGCTACCTCCCCCACGACCGCGCCCACCGGCGGCCCACGCGCCACCGCGACGCCCTCAGCGACATTCCCGCCCAGCAAAACACCCACCGGCACGCCAACATCCACGGCAACGGCCGTGCCCCCCAGCGAAACCCCCACAGATACACCGGCCGCCACCGCTACCCGCGACCCTAACAACCTGGTCTGGGGCGGCAATCTGCTGCCCAACGGTTCCTTTGAAGATGGCGACTATCTCCAGGGGGGCCAGCCAGAGCTGCAACTGCCCAGCGGTTGGTCTTTTGAGTACGACGAAGGCCCGACGAATTATGGCACGGAGATTTGGGATGTTTACCTCCGACCGGAAGTGCGCGTCTTGTCGGAGCGCTTTTTGCCGGCCCACGAGCACGCGCTCTTCATTTGGGATGGCGTTCATACGGTCAAAGCCTTTAAGGGCAACGGCGCCATCAGTTTCCGCCTTTTCCGCGAAGTTTACCTGGAGCCGGGAGTGTATCAACTGGAAATCAACGTCTTTCCAGACCTGGTGATGGGCTGGAACGGCGACCAAAAAATCTGGGCTGACGATCCGTTGTCGGGCGAAGTGCGGTTTATTGCGCCGGGAGCCGGAGAATGGATGCTGCCGTTGTTCGGCCGCAAGAACAGTTTTACATACCAGTTCACCCTCACCGAAGCGCAAACGGTGCGTCTGGGCGCCGCTATTCGCGGCAACTTTGCCATCGCCAATGATGGTTGGTTTCTGGATGATTGGTCTTTGCGCCGCGCCGAAAATTAAGCTGCAACCGCACCCTTGCAATCTCGTATAGGTAAGGGGCAACGGCCGTATCCTGGCTTTGCCCGCAATTTTGTGAGCAGCGCGGATGTTTATCCGCTTAAACAAGCAAGGTAATTGAGACAAGAGCGATTAGTTTAGCGAAGGAGTGAACATAATGAGTGACGAACAAACCCCCAGCGTAGACGATTTGAAAGAACAGGAAAAACTGGGCAGCGAACGCATTGTTATCGAAGAAGATGAAGTAAAAAATGCGTCGCCCAAGATGGATATTGCCGCTGAATTCCAGAAGCTTGGCCGCCAATTTGCGGAAACGTTGCAGACGGCGTGGGACAGCGAGGAACGCAAGCGGGTAGAAAAAGAGGTCCGCGAAGGCATGCAATCCTTCGTCAATGAAGTAGACCAGGTTATCCGCGAAGTGAAGGCCAGCGACAAGACCGAAAAAATCAAGAGCGAAGCTGAAGAGCTAAAAACCCGCGTCGAATCCACCGACATTGCCGCGCGCGCGCGCCAGGGTTTTGTCCAGGGGCTGCGCTGGTTGTCTGAAGGTTTGGGCGACTTGGCAAATCAGTTTACACCGCCGGCCAAAGGCGAAGACGCCGCCGAAGAGTCTGATTCCACTGAGGCATAGGCTACGCCCCAAAATAGCTTTTTGAGATGTTGTTTGTAACGGCCGTTTCCCCAAACGGCCGTTTTCTTTCTACTTTACAACTGCCCCATCACGTCGCGGGCCAGAACTTCCAGGTCGTCCAGGTTGTCCTGGTCCAGCCATTGCAGCATCACCCGCTGCACGCCAGCCTCTGCCAGCGTGCCCAATTGTTCCACTATTTCCCCCGGCGTGCCCAAGACCAAACCTTTCGCCCGCAGTTCGTCTAGCGACAAAGTGGAGGTCTTCTTGCGCATCAGCGCGGCCTCGTCGCCAATTTCGACGCGAGTCATCAATGAACGGCGCACGTCGGCGGGGGCACGGCCGTTCGCTGTCAACAATTCATCCAATAACCGGCTCTTTGCCGCAAACTCCGCCGGGGCAATGTAGACGGCGTTCCATTCCTGCGCGTATTTCGCGGTCAGCGGCAGCGTCCGTTTGGGTCCATTGCCGCCGATGAGGATGGGCGGGCCGCCCGGCCGCTGCGGTCGTGGCAGCAGCACCGCTTCGTGCAGCCGGTAATAGTCCCCGGCAAAATCCAATGGCTCCGCCCTGTTCAGCAGGTGGCTGATAATTTCCAGCCCTTCTTCAAAGCGGGCGAACCGCTCCGGCACGTCCAGCAAATCCCAGCCGAAATGGGCGTGTTCCCGTTCTTGCCAGCCAGCGCCCAGACCAAGCGTTAAACGGCCGTGCGACAAATCATCTACGGCCGTGGCCATGCGCGCCGTCATCGTGGGCTGCCGAAAGGATACCGGCGACACCAACGGACCAAACTCGATGCGCCGCGTATTGGCCGCCAGCCACGTCAGCGACACCCACAATTCCAGCGAATCCTTGTCGGGTGGACTGGCGTTGGTGTAATGGTC
>CALFEW010000998.1 GCA_937958365.1 uncultured Chloroflexota bacterium
TTCAAACAATCGGGCGCGGTCCAGGGCTTCGGCCACCTCGGCGGAGAGGGCTGTCAATATTTCCTCTTGTTCCTCGGTTAGTGGTTCGCCCGATGGGTTGCGCGCGCCCAACACGCCGATGGTTTCACCGCGCACCAACATAGGGCGGGCAATGCTGTCGGCGTCTGGCGCATTTTCTAAAGAAGATAGTTTGGGGATTTCCGGTTTGGAAACATCTTGTCGAGACAGAAGGTGAATTTCTCCGTTGTCGAACGTGTAACCCTGTACCAGACGGTTTGGCGAACTAAGGAATTCAGACCAGCCTTCGCGGGTCATGGTGCGTTGTA
This sequence comes from uncultured Chloroflexota bacterium, assembly GCA_937958365.1. Taxonomy (GTDB): domain Bacteria; phylum Chloroflexota; class Anaerolineae; order Promineifilales; family Promineifilaceae; genus Leptovillus. The sequence goes on from CALFEW010000998.1 coordinate 327, forward strand.
AGGCGTTTACCTGGTGCAAACGTTCTTCCAGTTGGGCGGTAAGTTGGCGTTGGGCCGCGGCCGCTTGTTGGCGTTCGCTAATGTTGCGCATGGTGATGCTGACGTTGCGGGGCGCATTGTTGGCGTCGGCGTGAGCGGAGAGGGTGGTTTCTACTGGTATGATCACGTCATCGCTGGTGCGTAAACGCAGTTCGCCTGTCCACGAACCGGTTTTCACAGCGGTTGGAAAGCCGGTTTGCTGAATGATGTGGGCGTCTTCGGGGACGTAAAATTCGGCGGCGGTCATGCCGGTGATGGCGTGATCGGCGGGCAAACCGAGCATGGTGAGGCCGGTAGGATTGGCGTAGAGGACACGGCCGTCTAACGCCGTCACGCCCATGAAATCCGGGTGGTTTTCTACAATGTCGGCCAGTCCACGTATCTGTTCAGTCAGCCGTACGCGCTCCAGATTTTGGGCCAGAAGTGTGGCAATCTGTTGATCAAATTGCTTCTCGGTATCTGAATACAGATGTGGCTCTTGCCGCCCGATGTTGAGTGCGCCCAATACCTGACCGGTGATGGTGAGCGGCAAAACCAGCAAGCTCTGGCAGCCTTGTTGGGCGAAACTATCTGAGTCGGCGTAGGCGGTGAAGGGCAGGTCGTGGGGGAAGGAGAGGGTGCGGCTTTCTTGAATTGCCAGGTTAACGGCCGTTTCCGCCAGCGCAAATCTCCCTTCGACCTGAATCGCCCCGTCTTCACCCGGCAACGACAAGACCTCCACTGTTTTCCCATCCTGGGCGGTCAGAGCGATAGAGACCTGATCGGCGGTGCGAAGGTCGGTAATTTCCTGGCTGGCAGTCTGAACCAATTCGTTCACACTGCTGGCTGTGGCAAACGCAGCGCTCAAAACATTGAGCGATGACTCTTGCGTCGCTTTGCGTTCTGTATCATCCAGCAGCGTTTGCAATGTGCGCGAGGTTTCTTCAAGCTCGCTAAACAGAGAGGCATTTTCCAAAGCGACGGCCAATTGTCCGGCCAGGGCTTCAAACGCCGGCAAGTTGTCGGCGGAAAAACTGTGGAAGCTGGCGCTTTGCAAGTCCAGAACGCCCAGGACTTTGTGAGCGCTTATCAACGGTATGGCCATTTCCGAGCGTGTCAGGGGTAGCAGGGGATTGGGGCGAAACATGGGGTCTTCGGCGGTGTTGGCTACCAGGACGGGGCGTTTTTCTAATGCGGCCGTGCCATTGATCGAGTCTGCCGTGATGGTCAGGAAATGCGCCTGCCGCAGCAACTGTTCGGCGGCCTGCCCGTGCGCGGCTTTCAGTTCCAGTGTTCCCCTGGCTTCGTCTACCAGATAAATCTGGGTGTAATACAGGTCGAAATAGGATTGAATAATGTTCACAGCCCCGGATAAGAGGGTGTTAACGTTACGAAAGGAAGCGATGCTTCGTCCAATCTCAGCGGCCAGCGCCAAATCTCGCGTCCGTTCGGCGACGCGCGCTTCCAGTAAGACCTGGGAAGCCTCTAACTCGCGTTTGCTTTGCCAGGAGCGGGCTAAGGCTTCTTCCAGGTTTTGCAGGTTGAGATAAAGGATAATCGCCAGAGCCAGCAGGTTAACGGCCGTAGCCGAAAGGTTCACAATGGTGTTGGCCGGCGTGCTGCTTAGAAATTGTCCCCGGCTTTCAAGAATAGTGGCGATGATGCCTGCCCCGATGCTCAGGAGGGCAAAGAGAATGCCGGCGCGTTTGTTCACAACCACGCCCGCCAAAAAGACCAGCACAAAATAGCTGGACACAATAATGATGGTGAACCCAGAGACGAAAAAGCTGGTCGCGGCGACGGTGATCCAAAAAATCGTCACGGTCAAAATACCGGCGAGGCGCACGTGACCGCGACGCAAAAGGATAAACAGCGCCACAGTAACGAGGACCGTGCCCGCATTCAGGAAAACGGACACCAGGTCTTGCAGAAGCAAAATGGCTACGGCCGTATTGAACGAAAGAAGAGCGATAAGCGTCAGCAAAACGATTTGCAGCAGTCTGGCGATGCGCGTCTTGTCTTCATCTTCAGGGTAGACTGGTGGCGTAAGAAGTGTTTTGATTTGTTCTACCATCAGTTCCTTCCTCGGGGCTTTCTTAAGCGATTCATAATTCGGTAGGGTTGATTACGCCGGTTGTGAATGGCCTTCTTCAGCGCTTGCCGTCTGGCTGTGTCCATTCATATCCGGGGTGTTCAGGTAAACGTAGGTCTGTAAACCAAGCGAACGGCCAATTTCGCGCACGGCCGTTTGCAAAATAGATTCGGCGTCCAGGGTAGTGTTGATACTGCCGGAAATGTCGCGCAGAATTTGGGCGCGCCGGGTGTCTTTTTGTGATTGGGCCAGCAGGCGGGCATTGTCCAAAGCTACCGCCACGTGGTTGGCAATGCCTAAAAGCAGCGTGGTGTTGGCCGGCGTGTAAGCATTAAACTCGTAACTTTGAACGGATAAGACGCCTAACATTTCCTGGCCGATACGCAGCGGCACGTAAAGCAGAGACGCGGATGGCTTTTGCTGGTCGCCGATCATAGCGCTGGCTTGACCCACCATGACTTCGTCTATCTCTTCGGGGGTGCGGTTGATGAGCAGCGCCTGGTTGCTGGCGATAACTTTGGCAATATTACCGTCGGGGTTGAAAGGACTCAACGGCTCCTGATAGACACGGCCGTTATCATACACCAGTGGGAATTCCACCATGCTGACTTCCTCGTCGTGCAGCGCCACAAAATAGGCATCCACTGGCATAATGCGCCGAATTTGCTCATGCACAGTCAGCAGCAGATTTTGCTGGTCCAACTGCTGCGAAACCACCTGCGCCACCTCGTTGATGACCGCCAATTCTTTGGCGCGGGTTTCTGTTTGCTCAAACAATTGCGCTCTATCTATGGCTGCGGCTCCCTGAATAACAATCGCTTCGGCCAGGTGCAACTGCTCTGGAGAAAGGTTTCTGTTCTCCTCTAAAACATCAATGCCCAATGTGCCGGCAACCTGACCGGAGATGACGATAGGCAGAATCGCCAGGGCAAAAATGCCCTGCTCGGCCAACAGATCCCGAATAGAGTGTGTCAAAGGTGACTTGCGGGCATCCGGTACGTAGCAGGATTGGCGCGTCGTCATCACCTGTTGGGTCAGGTCATTCCCGTCTAGGGGGATGATTTTCCCCAGAGCGCTGGGCGACTTATTGGCGTCATGATGCTCGGCGACGACAACCAGGTGATTGGTTGCTTCGTCAAACAGGGCGATGCGCGTTTGCTTAACCTGAGTGGCTGCCGCAACCTCGTCCACGAGGATTTGCATACTTTCGTGCAAGCTGTCGGCCGCCGAAAGGTTGGTGATAAAGCTGTTAAGGATGGTCAGTTCGTAGCTGCGCCGCTGTGCGTCGCTGAGGGCTTGTTTGGTGATGGCGCTCAGGCGGAGCTTTTCCAGATGTTGGCCGAGTTGGTCGGCGACAACGGCCGTGATCACTTGCGCGTCTATCAGGTTGTAAGTGGCGTCAGCGCCAATGGCTAACTCGCCAACGACTTCGCTGCCCATACGTAAAGGTTGGCGCAGCAGCAAATTGCCCTCGGACGTTGGCGGGGCAGACAAGAAGCTCTCTCCGCCGCCCAACGCCACACTTTCCGGCGCAGTCAGGCGCACGATGCGCTGCGTGGTCCCAAACGCCCATTTCAGTTCTTGCTCGGCCACCTGCAAAGCGATCTCTATATCCGACGTATTCAAGATGCTTTCGTTAATGGCCCGAATCTGGGCTTCGCGTTGGGCGCGTTTTTCGCTTTCGGCGTAAAGTTGGGCATTACGCAAGGCGATGGCGACCTGGTTGGCGATGGATTGCAGCAGGTCTACATCTTCTTGTTTCAGGCCGTCGCTGACGTTGTGCTGCACGTCGAGAACGCCTAAAATGTCCTGGCCGATTTGAATGGGTACGGCCGTTTCCACTTGGGTATCCGGCAATAATGGATTGGGCAGCCAATCTTCGGCCTGCGTAACGTCTGGCACAAAAACCGCCACGCCGCTGGCTGCGGCCCGCCCAACCAGACCCTTGCCTCGCTCAATTTTATGGCCGTGAGCCAGCATTTCTCGTCCAGCTTCACCGGTTCCGC
>CALFEW010000999.1 GCA_937958365.1 uncultured Chloroflexota bacterium
CAATTATATGGGTAATCCTCTCGTTTTTGGCTGGTTCGCTGCCGTTTTCGGTGTGGGTAGGGCGGCTGGCGCTGCAAAAGGACGTGCGCCAGTACGGCGATGGCAACCCCGGTGCGTCCAACGTGTTTCGGGCAGGCGGTAAGGGCTGGGGCGTGTTGGCGATTTTGTTGGATGGTTTTAAGGGCGCGATTCCGGTGGGGATAGCGAATTTTGGGGCGGGCGTGGACGGGTGGGGGTTAACGGCCGTTGCCATCGCCCCTATTCTTGGTCACGCCTTCTCCCCCTTCCTGCGCTTTCGCGGCGGCAAAGCGCTGGCGACGACGTTTGGCGTCTGGTTGGGGCTGACGCTCTGGTGGGGGCCAACGGTTTTAGGGCTGGCCTTTGCCTTTTGGTTGTGGCTGCTGACCGTGGATGGCTGGGCGGTGCTGGCCGGGATGCTGACGCTGCTGGCCGTGTTGCTGCTGGTGGGCGCGCCGCCGGCGCTGCTGGCCGCCTGGCTGGGCAATGCGTTGATTCTGGCCTGGAAGCATCGGGAAGATTTGCGCAAGCGGGTGGGGATACGGCCGTTGCAGAAAACGTAAAAATGGGACGCGGATTTTCGCGGATGCGGCGAATTTTTTTGTGGGTTTACCCGCGAAAATCCGTCCAATCTGCGTCACCCGTAGACAATTTCTACCGCTTCATCCTGATAAACAAACGAGAAAACGATCAGCAGCACAAACATGAGAGCAATGGTCAACGTGAACGGCTCGGTGATCGCTCCTCGCTGTATGAAGGCGATCAAACCCAGCAAGAACGTGACCACGCCCGCGACGGTGATGAGTCTGGCAAAACGGCCGTTCCCCCGCCACAATCCCACGCCCATCAGCAAAAAGTAAGTCGCCAGACTGCCCCACTTCAACCACGTAAACCAGTGCAGCCGCGTCAATTCCAACGCGAAATCACCCGCAGCCAGTTTGTTGGTGATCGCCAGAAGCTGCACGTTCTCCAGCGCGTCGCCGATAAAAGCGAACACGGCCAGCAGGGCCGCCAGATAAAGCCACTTTTGGTCTGTTTCACGCACGGCCGTCATGGCAAACGTGAACAAAAAGCCGCTGTACAGCAGCATGTAAAGATAATCGAGCCGGTTGCCCTGGTCCATGGCCGCCACCATTGCCGCCTGTTCCGGCGTGCCATTGGCCCCAAACAGCGTATAAATTTCCTCCGGCGTCTCGGCAAATTCAAAGGCGATAATCGGCGAACCGATGCCGTCAATCTGCCCCGGCGACGCTTGGGGAAAGGTTGCCATGTTCACCAGGCTCATCACAATCACCGCCAGACCCAGAAAACCACTGAATAGGTACGGCCGTTTCTTCATACTCCCTCCAACAGAACCAGATTTCCCCCCATTGTACCCCCGAAAACCCGGCATGGTTCATTCTCTGTAAAATCTTCTCTTGTAGCCGCGGTATCCTTACCGCGCTGGTGTAAACGCGGTAAGGATACCGCGGCTACTATGTCCGAAACCCCGATAAATCAGCGTCCTATTTTGAATTTTCTCGCCCGGCCCGCCTTGTTCTCCACGTTCGCCACAACGCCAGCTTGATGAGGCCGGTCACGGCCAGCATGGGCCATACCCAAAGCAGGTCGGCCGGCAAGGGCGGCGGCGTGGGTTCGTCGGTGGGGTCGAAGCGCAGCCAGTAGATGCGATCCTTTTTTGCCAGGATGTCGTCGTCGTCATAGGCGATGTCCAGAGCGTTCAGGTATATCTCGCGCATCATCTTGCCGTCTTTCTTTTCCATGACGCGCAGCAAGGCCAAAATTTCCTGGTCGTCGGTCACACGCACGTCCGTTACGCTTTGCGCGCCAACGGCCGTCTGGATGGTGACGCGCGGGTCGGCTTCGATGTTACGATACCACTGGGCGCGGCGGCCAAAACCACTGGGGGCGTAGATACGGCCGTTCATCTGATGATATTCCGTCAACGTGCGCCGGGGCAGGCCCGATTTGCGCCCGGTGGTCGTCAGCAGCACGAACACCCGGCCCAGCAGCGGCCCCAGACCCAATCGCCACAACTGCACCGGCCATTTGAACACCGCCAGCCGCCAGCCGCCGGTGGGATAGGTCAAAAATCCAACGTCTTTTTGCTGAAACTCTTTGCTCATGCCGTCCTCCTCTGGCGTTGGCGTCGCCAGGAATTTTTCGTGCAAGAATGCGGCGACGTTGGCCGCGCCCGGCCAGTTGATCAGTTCATCGCGTAATTCGGCTGCTTTTTGGCGGAAGCCGGGTTCGGTGAGCAGGCGGTGAACGGCCGTTAACACCCGTTCCTCGTTCAGCGCATAGCGGTTCAGATGCAGGGCGCTGCCAAATTGCGCCGCTTGCAGCACGTTGATGTCTTGTTCCGGCTGCAAGCCGATGCCCAAAAACGGCGTGCCGGACGCGCAGGCCGTTTGCACTGTGCCCTGCCCGCCATGCAGCACGGCCACGTCGGCCAGCGGATTGACTTTGTGCGCTGGCAGCCAGTCGAAGACGTGAACGTTATCTGGCACGGTCACGTCCAGCCCGGCCAGATGGCGCTTGATGGGCGCGATGACGGTATAGGGCTGCCCGGCAAACATCCGCATCACCCGCACCAGCACGTCCTGGTTGGCCGAACTGCCCATGGCAAAGTAGATGATGGGCCGGTCGCGGGGCAAATCGGCGATCTCCGGCGGCGCTTCACCCTCCAACTTTGCGTAGATAGGGCCGACGTAGCGCCAGTTGGCCGGCAAATCGGGCACGCCGGTAAGCTGGGGAATGTCGGTGACGAGCGTGTAATCGCCGCGAAAAATATCGGTGAGGCTGGTGAACGGCCGTACCCCAAACTCCTTCGCCGCGGCATTCATCGGTTTCGTCCACGCCTTCGTGCGCCGCCCCCAGGCGTTGATGGCCCGGTTGATCATGCCTTCCGGCAGCCAGTCCAGCGGCGTGCCGCGCAGCATCTCGCCCCACATGGTGGGGCTGGCCTGGAAAAATGGGCCGGTCAGCGCAAACGGGTTCACCGACACCAACGGCACGCCTGCCGCCCGCGCCGAAACAAACGTACTCAGGGTGAAGCCGATGACAACGGCCGTTGGCTTGATTTGGGCGTACAGGTCCAGTTCGCTGCGGACGCGCTCAACCATCTCGTCTATGGTGAACATCTTGCCGCCGCGTTCCATGCGGTCGGCTTTCATCAATTCGTCGGCGCGCTGCGGCGTAAGCTGCGGCGTCAGCGAATGGCAAACAAAACCCGCCGCGCCGATCAGGTATTCGTATTCGCCGCCATAGCCGAAGAACTCGCAGTGAAAATCGTCGCCGCAAGCCCGCGCAATCTCGATCATGCGCGTCGTTTCGGCGATATTAAGCGTTTCCGGGGCAAAAAGGAGTGTTTTCATGATTCGTTCTGCGTTCCCTGTTCACTGTTATTTGTTCACTGTTAACCGGTAATTCGCTGTTTGCAGCGTCATCGGCGCGGTAGCGGCAACAATGAGGATGGGCGCAGCCGCGCCCGGCTGGCTGGTGATGGCGTAGGCGGGGAGCGTGTGCCCATCCGCCAGCGGCAATTCTGCGACGCGCCAGGCGCCATCTACGTTTTGAATGAGCAACACATGCCAGGTCTGGGGAATCTCGCCCGTCGCCCGCACAAAGCCGCTGGCCTGCCAGCCCTGGTCGCTCTCCGCGTCGTCGCTGAAGCCGATTTCCGGGATGCGGATGTCGTCCAGGGCCAGGCCGTGATGGGTGAGGATGGGGTCGGTGACGTATTCAAAGCGCAGCAAGATTTCCTGGCCGGCAAAGGGCGTCAGGTCAATGCGTTCTTTCAGCCAGCCGCCGCTGCTGTCCGAGTAAAAATAGTCGGTGAAGGCCGATTCGCTGGGGTCGTGGAAGGGGTCGGCGCCTTGCATGTTGGGGGCGCGCAGCCCCTGCCAGGTCTGCCCGCCGTCGGTGGAAGCGGCGACGTAGGCGAAGTCGTAACCGCGTTCGATGTCGTAGTAGACGGCGTAGTGCAGCGCGGCCTGGTCTACGCCGCGCAAATCGAAGGCGCGGGTAAGCTGCGCCTGGCTGTAGTTGGCGCGGTTCGTCAGCCACATCTGGCTGCCGGAGACGGGCTGCACCGGGATGAGCGGCGTTTGGGCGCTGCCTGCAAAGGTTATGGTGATCGGGTCATCGCCCATCGGGAGTTGGTAATAGTCGGCGGCGTATTGGCTGACGGTGGTATCGGTGGCGAAGGGGGTGATAACGGCCGTCATTGCCGCCGTTTCTATCCCTTCGCGCAGGCTGTACACCTTGCCCGCGCCGGGCTGGTCGTGGATGGCCAGGGCGGCCAGCCAATCCAGCCAGAGCGTTTCGCCGTCAAAGCCGAGGTTGTGGGTGGCGGCAACGGCCGTTACCGCATCCAGTCCATTCTCCGGGCTGGTGGCAAATTCGCGGTACACATCCGGGCC